>CAZZPQ010000019.1:30594-33738 GCA_964655595.1 uncultured bacterium | reverse complement strand
CCCCAATGATTGGCCGGTAAGCTGCTAAGCGTGAGGACATTAAGCCAGTCTACGGGTGCTAGACTAAGTCTGTCAGCATGTGAAGGTACATAGAAAGCTTAAACTACGTGCCTTTCGCTCAATCACTGGCAGAGATTCTCAGGGCTTCAACTTGTTTGGGATACTGTGTGATTGGGATACTGTGTGATTGGGATGCTGAGTAATATGTTAGCTTGGAGTATACCGTGTCACATGATGTCCGCAGAATTGAGATTTACGGCTATAAATCCATAGCTCACTGTGGTTTATCCTTGCATCAACTGAATGTACTGATAGGTGCAAATGGCTCAGGAAAAAGCAACTTTATCTCTGTGTTCAGACTGCTCAACAACCTCATGCAGGAAAATCTTCAGAACTTTGTTGCTCAAGAGGGTGGAGCTAGTCGCTTTTTGCATTTTGGAAGGCAAACTACTGAAGAGATAAAGTTCAAGTTTAGTTTTGGGAAGAATGGCTATTCCTGCTCTTTAAAACCCACCGATGATGACCGCTTATACTTTGCCGAAGAAGTAGTGTCTTTTTTGGATGGCAGGCGATATTCAGAACCATACACTAATCCTCTATTTTCCGGCGGGCACGAAACAAGTCTGCTGCGTAAATCACAATCATTACGCAAAAAGGGTATTGTAGATCATGTCATTGAAAGCTTTAGAAGTTGGCAGGTTTATCATTTTCACGATACAGGCCGCAACGCAAAAGTAAAGCAAACTGGCGACATTGAGGACAATAGCTTTCTCAGATCAGATGCCTCAAATCTGGCAGCATTCTTGTATTTGCTCGAGAACAAGTACCCAGAACACTACCGTCGAATTGTCAAGACGATTCGGCTCATTGCTCCTTTTTTTCAAGACTTTACCTTACAGCCCTCCAGACTGAATGAGAGCAAGATTCGCCTGGAATGGCGTCAGGTCGGAAGCGACGACTATTTTGACGCATCGCAGCTGTCTGATGGCACGTTAAGAATGATGAGTCTGGCAACCCTGCTCCTACAACCCAATCCACCCAAGACGATTGTTATCGATGAGCCAGAACTCGGCTTGCACCCTTATGCCATTGAGGTTTTATCATCCCTGTTAAAGTCCGCTAGGTCTCAGATTATTATTTCTACACAGTCAGTTCCTTTGGTTGATACCTTTGACGCAGCGGATATAGTGGTTGTGAATCAGAAGGATGGTAAGTCCACCTTCGAAAGATTGCAGGAAGATCAGCTTGAAACTTGGCTCGAGGATTACAGTCTTGGTGAACTGTGGACCAAGAATCTCATCGGGGCCAGACCTCAGCCATGAAGCAAGTCAGTATTTTGGTTGAGGGGCAAACTGAAGAAACCTTTGTTAAAGAAGTCCTTGCCAAACACCTGTACTCTTTTAACGTTAGCCTTGTTCCAACGATTGTCAAGACCAAGAAACTCAAAGGGGGTCCGCATTTTAGGGGAGGTGTTGTAAACTACGATCATATCAAGCGTGATTTAAGGATATTGCTACAAAACTCGGTGTTTGATTACGTAACAACCATGCTTGATCTGTACGCACTGCCGACTAATTTTCCAAAGCTGGGCGACATAACCTCTCGGGGTGTTGATAAAGCAAGAGAGCTCGAGCAAGCATTTCTTGAAGACATAGAAAACGCTCGTTTTCTGCCCTATATCCAAGTTCATGAGTTTGAGGCGCTTCTTTTTAGCGATGTACAAAAGTTCAGCTATGCCTTTTCAGACTATATCATCAGAGAGCTAAACGAAATTGCTAGGCAGTTTGATTCACCGGAAGATATCAATGAGACAGCAGATGGCGCACCATCCAAGCGTATTGTGCAGGTGGTAGGAGACGGACGTTATCAGAAACCACTCCACGGACCAATTATTGCCATGGAAATATCCCTAGAGACTATGAGGGAGAAGTGCGTGCATTTCAATGAGTGGCTATCCAGATTGGAGAACATTTAGTGCTCCTCAATATACTGCAAAGACAGGACAGGATGATTGATGATCGTTGTTAAAGTTGGTGGTTCTTTAGGTATCGACTACGACGCGCTCTGCGAAGATGTGGCAGCGCTTTGGCAGGCAGGACAAAAACTGGTTCTGGTTCATGGTGGCAGTGCTGAAACCAACCGCATTGCTGAGGCGCTTGGGCGTCCGCCGACCTTTATCACCAGTCCCAGCGGCTATACCAGCCGCTTTACCGACCGCGAAACTCTGGAGATTTTCGAGATGGTCTACTGCGGCAAGATGAATAAAGGCATTGTGGAGCGCTTGCAGCGCCTGAATGTCAATGCTGTAGGGCTGTCCGGGCTGGATGGGCGTATTTTTGAAGGCAAGCATAAAGACAAGGTGCGAAGCGTTGAAGATGGCAAAGTCAAAGTTCTGCGCGGAGACCACACTGGCACGGTGGAACGGGTGAATACCGGGCTGCTGACCTTGCTGCTTGATCATGGCTATTTGCCAGTGCTGACGCCTCCGGGCTCGAGTTTTGAGGGCGTCGCCGTCAATGTTGATGGAGACCGCGCCGCCGCAGCCGTAGCGGTAGCGCTTAAAGCAGAGGCGCTGCTTTTGCTCTCTAACGTGCCGGGTTTACTAAAAAACTTCCCTGATGAAGCCAGTCTGATACCCCGGATTCCCGCGGCTCAGGTCGAGGACTTTATGGCTTTTGCCGAAGACCGCATGAAAAAGAAGGTGCTGGGCGCTGCCGAGGCGGTAGCAGGGGGTGTAGGGCGCGTTATCTTTGGTGATGCACGTGCCAGACAACCCGTCCAGAAAGCACTCGCTGGTCAAGGTACTGTGGTCGCTTAGGTATCCGCCTCACATCACCTCAGTATCTGCCTCAAATCACTCGCATCATTCTCGGTTAGAATACTTAGCGTGAACCTAAAACCCCACTCCCTCCACCACCTGAGCTGGACAGCCATTCAGCAGTTGGATAAACACAAGGCCGTGCTGGTCCTGCCTGTTGGTGCCACCGAGCAACACGGGCCTCATCTGCCGGTTATGACGGACAGCTTACAGGTCACTCGGGTGCTCGAGGCTGCCTTTGAGCTGTTGCCCCAGGACAGTAACTTGTGGCTCTTGCCAACCCTGCCCTTTGGTAAAAGCAGCGAGCATCTGGGCTTTCCTGGTAC
>CAZZPQ010000019.1:0-30494 GCA_964655595.1 uncultured bacterium | reverse complement strand
CCATGCGGACGCATATTGACATGGATGAATCCGGCGCTTTTACGGCTCTCGAGGCTGCTCTGAGCATACGTGAGGAATACAAGGAAATGCTGGACTTGCAAATCGTCGCTTTAGGCAACCCGGGTGCCAGTGACAGCACAACTCGCGTCATGCGCACAGCGCTTGACATGGGTGCTGACCTGGTGGGCGGCGCACCCGCTTTGACCGATGACCCTGAAGCCTGCATTAATGCAGCTTTTGACCTGGCAGAAGCCTTTGATAAGGATATCGATCTGCACATTGACGAAACCGAAGACCCCCACAGCCGAAGTCTGGAACTGCTGACCGAGCAAACAAGCGCTCGAGGCTTTGAGGGGCGTGTCACCGCTGGTCACTGCTGCTCACTTGCCTTCATGGACGCTGATGACGCCGAGCGCATCATGGACAAAGTCGCCGCTGCCAGAGTGAATGTCATCACGCTGCCATCATGCAATCTGGTGCTGATGGGGCGCGGCATGCAACCTGCTCCCAGAGGCATCACCAGAGTCAAGGAACTCCTCGGTCGCGGTGTGGTGGTGGCAGCCGCATCGGACAATGTTCAGGACCCCTTTAATCCCTTTGGCAGATATGACGCGCTGATGATAGCAAACCTTGCCGCTCACACAGCGCAGCTCACCGGCTTTCGTGAACTGGGTAGCGCCCTTGACATGATTGGTCGAAATGCTGCCAGTCTCATGGGACTAAAAGACTATGGTCTGAGACTCGCTGCCAAAGCAGATCTGGTAGTGGTGAATAGCAAAAAACCCATCGAGGTCATTACGGGTCTGCCTGAGCGGCTGGGAACCTTTAAATCTGGTCAGCTGATTATCCGCCAGGAACACCAAAAACACTGGCTCAAGGAGATCTGATGCTCGAGCTAATCATTCGTAATGCGCGGCTTTTGGATGGCAGGCTTGTTGATGTCGGCATGGAAGACGGCTACATCAGCGCACTCGAGCCCAGCATAGAGCGTTCTGCCAAAAGCGAGCTGGACGCTGCCGGCAAATTGCTGATGCCTGCCTTTGTCAACGGACAGCTTCACGCCTGCAAGGTCTTCTGGCGGCGTAAGCTTAGCAGCGCGCCGCCAGAAAACGCGACAGCCAGGTTTGCGCTTGCCAGGATGACCAAAAGCAGCTATACCCCCGAGGATGTGGCGACGCGGGTCAGTGAGGCTCTAAAACTGGCGATTGTGCATGGCAGCTGCGCCATTCGGCTCTTTGCCGATGTCGATGAGACATCTGGCCTGAATGCACTGAAAGGTCTGCTCAAAGTCAAAGAGCGCTTTACTGATCTCATGCAGGTCCAGGTCGTGGCCTTTCCCCAGGATGGTGTCGGTGCTACCACGGAGAGGCTGATGCGAGAAGCGCTCGAGCTAGGGGCTGACGTGGTGGGTGGCATTCCCTGGATTGAGCCAGACGAGGCGGCTCAGCGTGCCCACACCGACATGTGTTTCACCCTTGCCCAAGACTTTGACAAGGATGTACACATCGTCTGTGATGATACACCAAGTCCCGAATCCCGCACGCTCGAGTATCTTGCCCACAAAACCCTCCAGGAAAATTATCAGAACCGCGTAGCCGCTACGCAGTGCGCAGCGCTGTCTTACTACGATGACAGTTATGCAGCCACGGTGATTCAGCTCGTCAAGACTGCCGCCATCACAATATTCAGCAACACGCAGGTATCCCTGGTAACGACCCCCTACGAGCGTAGTCCCTACAGCCGCGGCGTCACCCGCATTCAGGAGCTGCTGGCAGCAGGCGTACCCGTAGCCTGTGCCCAGGATGACATCGATAACTGGTACTATCCCTTCGGCCGCAATGATATGCTCGAGGTGGCCCAGTTCATGGTGCACACCGGTGGCTTCGGCTGGCAAGCGGAACGTGTATTGCCGATGGTCACCGATGTACCGGCCCGCGTGTTGGCACTGAAAAATTACGGGCTCGAGGTGGGTAAGACCGCCAATCTGCTGCTGCTGAACGCAGAGACCTGGCACGAAGCACTCCAGTTTCAGGCTGAAAAAAGCGCTGTCATTCTGGGTGGGCGATTGGTGGCACAGACCGAGCGTCACAGCCAAATGCTGGATAACATACTGTCCTGAGGCATGACTGGTAGCGTAGTTCAAGGAGGAAAATAATGAAAACAATTCGCTGGGGCGTACTGGGCACAGGATCGATTGCCGGTCAGTTCACCACTGGTCTGGCTGAGCTGCCTGCCACTGAGGTCGTGGCAGTTGGTTCGCGCACCGAGAGCAGCGCAGAGCGCTTTGCTGAGCGGTTTAACATTCGCAAGCGCCATGCCAGCTACGAAGCGCTGGTCACTGACTCCGAGGTCGATGTCATCTACATCGGCTCACCTCACGCCCAACACTTTGACAACACGCTGCTGGCCCTGCGTGCTGGCAAAGCCGTACTCTGCGAAAAACCGCTGGCTATCAATACCCAGCAGGCTACCGAGATGGCACGTGTCGCCCAGGAGCAGGGGCTATTTCTCATGGAAGCGGTGTGGACACGCTTTTTGCCCCACATGGTCAGGCTGCGCGAGATCATCGCCGCAGGCCAGATCGGTGAAGTTCGCATGTTACAGGCCGACTTTGGCTTTCGCATGAACTTTAATCCTGAGAGCCGCATCTTTGATCCTGCCTATGGCGGCGGCGCACTGCTGGATGTCGGCATTTATCCGATCAATCTGGCGCATATGCTGTTTGGACCACCGACCGAGCTTGTCAGCCTGGCAAATCTGGGTCAGACTGGCATCGATGAGGAAAACGCGGTGTTGTTGCGGCATAGTCAGGGACAGCTGTCGCTGCTGGCCTCGGCGGTTCGCTTGCGCACGCCGCATGAAGCCTTTATCAGCGGTAGCAAGGGTCAGATTCGCATCCACGGCAGTTGGTGGCGACCGACACTCATCACCGTGGAACGCGACGGTCACGAAGCCGAGACCTTCGAGGTGGACACACCCCTCAACGGCTACAACTATGAAGCGCTCGAGGTCAATCGCTGTTTGCGAGAGGGTTTGCTCGAAAGCGCTACCATGCCACTGGCAGAGAGTCTGGCCGTCATGAAAACGATGGATGAGCTGCGCAGACAGTGGCAACTTCGCTATCCGATGGAGGATGCATGAATTACGGTTCGCTCTCAGGTATAGGCAAAAAGATTTCCCGTCTGGTGCAAGGCACAGTCATGATTGACGGCAAAGATGAGGGCAAAGACTTTGCCCTGCTGGATGAGATTTTCGCATTGGGCTGCACCACCTTTGACACCGCCCATGTCTACGGCAATGGTGCCAATGAACGCGCCTTTGGACGCTGGTTAAGCGCTCGTAGTAATCGGGAGCAAGTCGTGGTGATTGCCAAGGGCGCGCATCATAACCAGGACCGTCGCCGCGTCACCCCTTTTGACATCAGCAGTGACCTGCATGACTCGCTGGCACGAATGCAACTTGATTATATTGATCTGTACATCCTGCACCGCGATGACGAAAGTGTGCCGGTCGGGCCGATTGTCGAGGTACTTAATGAACACATGAACGCCGGACGCCTGCGGGCCTTTGGCGGCTCCAACTGGCGTCATGAGCGCATCGCAGCCGCCAATGACTACGCTGAGAAGCACCAGTTGACGCCCTTTACCCTGAGCAGCCCCAACTTCAGCCTGGCGGAGCAGGTCAAGGAACCCTGGGAAGGCTGTATCAGCATTAGTGGCGATCAGGCAGCCACTGCCAGACGCTATTATCAGGAAACTCAGCTAGCCCTTTTTACCTGGAGCAGCCTGGCAGGTGGCTTTTTCTCAGGTCGCTTCAGTCGGGACAATCTGGACAGCTTCAGCGACTATCTGGATACACTCTGCGTCGAATCCTACTGCTACGAGGAGAACTTTCAGCGACTGGACCGCGCCAACCAGCTCGCCCAGGAACGGAGCGTCAGCGTCACGCAAATTGCCATGGCCTATGTCTTGGCGCAACCGCTCAATATCTTTGCCTTGGTCGGCTGCCAGAATGCCCGGGAGTTTGCAGCCAATATAGCAGCCATGCAACTCGAGCTAAGTTCGGCTGAGATTCAGTGGCTCGAGTCTGGCAAGCCGCGGTAAACTGCCAGCATGAAACGTGATGAGCTGGTTCACTGGTTAAACGACTATCTGAAGATTAGAGACTACAGCGACCCGTCTTTAAATGGTCTTCAGGTTGAAGGCAAGCCTGAAGTCAACAAGGTGGCAGTGGCTGTCGACAGCAGCCTGAGCACCTTTGAGCAAGCTGCCGAGCTGGGCGCTGAC
The DNA here is from genome assembly GCA_964655595.1 of uncultured bacterium. Taxonomy (GTDB): domain Bacteria; phylum Deinococcota; class Deinococci; order Deinococcales; family Trueperaceae; genus CAZZPQ01. The sequence goes on along the minus strand of CAZZPQ010000019.1, from coordinate 26,208 downwards.
ATGCTGATTGTGCATCATGGCCTGTTTTGGGGACAGGTTCTGCCCATCGCAGGTATGCATAAGCGCCGTGTCGCCTATCTGCTCGAGTGCGACATCAGTCTCTACGCCGCCCATATTCCCCTGGACGCCCATCCCGAAGTCGGCAATAACTGGGGTCTGGCACGGCTTATCGGACTCAGTGATCTGCAGGGTTTTGGTGACTGGAAGGGCAAAGCCATAGGCGTCAAGGGCACCTTTCCCAACCCCATGGGTCTGCGAGAACTGGCCAATCTGATTGAGCAAAGCCTGTCACAGATTTCTGGAGGCAAAACTACTGAACCTCTGATGGTGCATTCAGGCGGTTCTCTGGAAGTGCGCTCGCTGGGCATCATTTCCGGTGGGGCAAGCTGGGAAGTAGTCACGGCTGCTAACGAAGGTCTGGACGCATTTGTAACTGGCGAACCCAGGCACGAGACCTTTTATGAGGCTTTTGAACGTGGCATCAATACCATGTACGCCGGTCACTATATGACCGAAACCGTAGGCGTCAACCTGCTGGCAGAAAAACTTCAGGCCGAGTTTGGGCTGGACACCGCGTTTATCCATCTACCCACGGGGCTCTGATGCTGCGCAGCACTGCCCGCTGCTATGGAAGTTACAGCCTATGAGTAGCTTTATCGTTTTTGAAGGGCCTGAAGGTGCGGGCAAAAGTACCCAGATCCGCCATCTCAGCGAACGGCTGCGAGCCGGGGGTATCCCTCCCCTGCTCACCCGTGAACCCGGCGGCACACCTGCCGCAGATGCTATCAGGGAGGTAATTCTCAATCCCGAATTAAACATCAACCCCTTAGCCGAGTTTCTGCTTTATAGTGCCAGCCGCGCACAGCATGTTGCTGAAGTTATCCAACCTGCACTCGAGCGTCAAGAGCTCATCATCAGCGACCGCTATTTTGGAGCCTCGGTGGCCTATCAGGGCTATGGTCGCGGTCTCGAGCTGGACTTTATCTATGACCTTAGTCAGCGCGTGACGCTAGGCATCAGGCCCGATCTGGTTATCCTGCTGGATATTGACCCGTCACTGGGTTTAGAGCGCATTGCCCAGCGCGGACAAACAGACAGGCTCGAGCGGGCCGATCTTGCCTTTCATCGGCGTGTCAGACAGGGTTTTTTACGGCAAGCCCAAGACGATGAGGTCTGGCACATCCTGGACGCTACACAGTCTGAAAAAGAGCTGAGTGACGCCATCTGGCACCTGGTTCAACAGCATCTGGAGCACTTATGAGGATGCTTATCGGCCTGCTCACTTTGCTGCTGGTCGGCTGTCAACAACCCGTCAGCCAGCAAATTCCCGAGGTCGTCCGCACGCTCCCCCACGCTCCTGAAGCTTTTACGCAGGGTCTGCTTTTACACAACGGCAGGTTTTATGAGAGCACTGGCCAGTACGGTAGCTCGAGCCTGCGCGAAGTCGATCCTGAAACTGCTGAAGTCATTCGCATTCGGCAACTCGAGCCCAGATACTTCGGCGAGGGACTGGCGCGGGTGGATGATCGGCTTATTCAACTGACCTGGCGCGAAAATACCGCCTTTGTTTACAACCTGGAGACCTTTGACCCACTGGGTAGCTTTTCTTATCCCACCGAGGGCTGGGGGCTTTGCTATGACGGTGAAGTACTGTATATGTCAGATGGCAGCGCTACCTTGTACCGGCGCAACCCCGTCACCTTTGAACTTCTGGGACAGCTTGAGGTCACCCAGGCAGGTAAGGCTGTCCAAAGGCTCAATGAACTCGAGTGTGTCGGCGACAGCATCTACGCCAATATCTTTTTGAGCAGTAGCATTGTCAAAATCGATAAGCGCAGTGGTCGCGTGCAGACTGAGATAGATGCATCTGGACTCCTGCCACTGTCAGGACGACCCAACCATCCCGACGCCGTGCTCAACGGTATCGCCTATGACCCAGCTACAGAGCTCTTCTATCTGACGGGCAAACTCTGGCCCACCATGTTTGAAGTTCGCTTCGTAAACCCCTAGAAGCCGCAAATGCGGACTTTTGCGTAGTACCTCGCATACCACACAAGCTGCCTTGTGATAGGCTAGAATTACCAAGCTCTTTACAGCAAGCCGTGGCGCCACCTATGCCACTTAAGCAAAGAGCCTAATCCAGAAAGCTGATATTTGTGATAAGTGTGAAAGAAACTGACTATACACTGAAACCCGCACTGAGTCGCTCCCAGCGCCTGATAAAACGTGCCTTTGACCTGCTGGTTTCAGTAACAGGACTCATCTTTTTGAGCTGGCTCATTTTCCTGGCTTTTATCATTGCCAGTCTTGATACCAGGCGCAATGGCATCTTTGCACAAGTGCGCATTGGACGCTATGGCAAGCCGTTCAAGGTCATCAAGGTTCGTACCATGCGGGACATGAGCGATGTCACCACCAATGTAACTACCAAAGATGATCCTCGCATTACCCCGGTGGGCAAACTTCTGCGGCGCAGCAAGGTTGACGAACTACCCCAACTGATCAATGTCCTCTTGGGACAGATGAGCCTGGTTGGTCCCAGACCCGATGTGCCTGGCTTCGCTGACAAACTTGAGGGCGCTGACCGCATTATTCTTAGCATCCGACCGGGAATCACCAGCCCGGCGACCCTCAAGTACCGCAATGAAGAGGAAATCTTGGCTCAGCAGAGCAATCCTGAACAGTACAACCGTGAAGTAATCTATCCGGATAAGGTTCGCATGAATAAAGAGTATATTGCAAATTATAGCTTTTGGCAGGACCTGAACGTCATCTGGCAAACAGTAGCTGGAAAGAGGCAGGAATGATGGAGTACTATCTCTACCCATTCAAGCTGACACAGCGACCTTTAGCTGGTAGAACCGTCAGCACTACAGGTCAGCTATGGGAAAACTTCAGCAGAGTCACATCACCTGTCGGTAAGCTATGGCCTGGACACCGTTCTGGAGGTTGCTCATGACACTCAAACGTCTGTTTGATATCACGCTCAGCAGCCTGGCACTTTTGCTTTTATCTCCCCTGCTCCTCGCTACTGCACTACTGGTTGCCTGGAAACTCGGTCGCCCGGTTATTTTCAGGCAATTGCGACCAGGCTATAGAGGGAAACCCTTTTATATCTACAAGTTCCGCAGTATGCGGGAAGCCTATGATGAGCAAGGCCAGGCACTTCCCGATGAGCTGCGCCTGACCCGTTTTGGCAGATTCCTACGGGCCTCGAGCCTCGATGAGCTCCCCGAGCTTATGAATGTATTACGAGGTGAAATGAGTCTGGTTGGACCAAGGCCGCTACGTATGGAGTATTTGTCACGCTATAATAAGGAACAAGCAAGGCGACACGATGTTTTACCAGGCATCACTGGCTGGGCCCAGATCAATGGACGCAATGCCATCAACTGGGAAGAAAAGTTCAAGCTGGATATCTGGTATGTGGATAATAAAACTATGGGGCTGGATCTTAAAATACTCTTCCTGACACTTTTGAAGGTATTCCAGCGGGAGGGTATCAGTGCCGAAGGACATGCAACCATGCCAGACTTTATGGGGAGTGAAAAATCTTGAGCTATAACCTGATTATCGTTGGAGCTGGCGGTTTAGGGCGCGAAGTCTATCAGTATGCACGCGACGCCTTTACCAGTCGCAATCATTACCGCATCACTGGTTTTCTCGATGATAACTCTCAAGAACTCATCCAGCGAGGCTACACGCTTGATGTTGGTATCATAGGTGATACCAACAACTACCAGATTCAGGAAAATGACCGCTTTTTGGTCGCGATTGGCGACCCAAAGATCAGACGCCTGCTGGTTGAGCGCCTGAGCGCACGTGGTGGGCAGTTCGCCACCCTGGTTCACCCCAAAGCCTATGTTGCTCCCTCAGCCAAGCTAGGAGTAGGCACCATCATCAGCCCCTTTGCCACTGTGGCAACCTTTACCAACCTTGATGATCATGTTGTTTTGGGTTTTTATGCCCATGTGGGCCATGACTCCCACATTGGTGCCTATGGCGTACTTTCACCTTACGCAGCTGTCAATGGTGGGGTGGTTCTGGGGCCCAGTGTCTTCCTGGGAACCCATGCCACCATAACCCCAGGTTGCAAAGTCGGCGAAGAGTCTCAGATTTCAGCTGGCTCGGTTGTGTATCAGGATGTCCCAGCGCACCGCTTGGTGGTAGGTAACCCAGGAAAAGCCGGACCCCGCTTTTGAGGCTTAGCCAAAATAGGCTGGTTCGTTACCTGCACGCCACTTGATGTTACAGCCCATGCTGGGGTACTGCTCGGCACTGACACTGCTGCCTGCCAGCACGGCGTCCAGTGCTGCACGTAACTCTGAGCCTGTAACCGGTGTTTCGGAACGGAGACGGCTAGCGTCCATACGTCCCCGATACACCAGTTTGTGTTCAGCGTCAAAAAGGAAAAAGTCGGGTGTACAAGCGGCTGTGTAGGCTTTGGCTACCTCTTGGGTTTCATCAAAAAGATAAGGAAACTGAAATCCCAGACGCTCCGCTTGCTCTTTGAGTCTATCTGGAGCATCATCAGGATAAGCCAGCGGATCATTGGCGCCGATCGCTACTATCCCTACACCTTTTACCTGATAGTTATTGGCCAGCTCGGTCAGCACGCGCTCAACATGCACCACATAAGGACAGTGCGTGCAGATAAACATAAGCAGCAGTGGCTTATTAGTAAAGCTTTCACTGCTTACCTCAGCACCTGTCACAACATCTGGCAAGTGAAAGACCGGTGCCTTCGTACCAAGTACCAACATTGTCGATTCTACAGCCATGATGACCTCCGATCTTCACCATAAACGCTAAACCCCCAGATGATTGCAAGGAGGAAAACAAAGGGTGGTTTCCTCCTGTGTACAGATGAATGGCACAATCACTCATGTGACCAGGAGTAATACCGAGCCCGATAAATTGCTTAAAGAATTGACAAGCAGTTCCTCTGTTTCTACTCGCTCTGCTCGGGATAAATCGTTGGGATAAACCCAACGATTTATCCGGAACGGGTATAAGCCTCAGTGAATCCCAGAATCCCTGTTTTGTCATACTGAGCCTGGATACTGCACGGCATTTGCAAAGAAGTCAGTCTACTTTCGGCTCTCAGCCAAAGTTTCAAGCCCAGCTTGGCACATTACAATTCCTGCGTAACGAACTGCACAAAGCGCTGACTCAGAGGCGAGCAGAAGTGTGGTCGTGCATAGACCAGACTCAAAGGGCGAGTAAAGCCATGTTCGGCGATTGGAATGGCGGCCAACAAACCCAAACGGCACTCACGCTCCACTGCCAGCCTCGAGATAAAACCAGCCCCAAAGCCCTCCAGGACAGCTTCCTTTATCGCATCGACACCTTGTGCCTCCAGAACCGTTTTGGGTATGACAGCATAGCGCGCCAACGCTTCATCCACCACTGCCCGTGTACCCGAACCCAGCTCGCGCCTGACCATAGGCAGCTCATGCAGATCGCTCACCTGTATCAGGCTCTGCCTTGCAAGCGGGTGACCCGCAGGCACAATCACTACAATGTCGTCATGTGCCAGCACTGCCACCTGCCAGTCAGCTACCTGCGCAGGTCCCTCAATCATCGCTACATCGGCAGCGCCTGACTCGAGCAAAGCTACCGCCTCTTGGGTATTACAAGTCAGCAGCCTCAGTTCTAAACCTTCATTCTGATCGGCAAAACGCTTCAGCAGTCTGGGTAACAGATACATCGCAGTTGTAGTACTGGCAGCAATGCGCAATTGGCCTTTTGTTCCCTCCTTGAGTTCCTGGGCATATTGCCGAGCCGCTTCTACAGCCCGCAACACAGCCTGGGCATAGGGAAGTAAGCCTAGCCCCACGGGAGTGAGTGAAATACCGTAACGGTGACGCTCATAGAGGGGTTCGCCGACCGCCTCGCGCAATTGCCTGAGTTGCGCGGATACAGCAGGTTGACTCTTATAAAGCCGCTTGGCTGCCTGACTCAAGCTGCCAGTCTGCGCCACTACCGCAAAGACAATCAGTTGATCTGGATTGACCACCATGCTCTTAGCATAGCGATTCAATCCGCAAATCGCCAGATGCACGAGATGCATGAAGCAGCAAGATGTAGTCCTCGCCTGTCAAAACGTCCCGCCATGGATTCCAGCTTTCTTTGAAATGACCAAGTGAAATGGTCGGGGAATGCTGGAAAAAGCCGAACATCCAGGGGCGCAGAGCTTAGGAACGACACAGCCTCCTTCTGCTATCTCAAAGAGGAAGGAGGCTTGTGGTTCTTTGGCGTAGCTGCCTTTAAGAAATCTGTAAGACTGCCCTGTCTATACTCACGTCATGGGAGATCTTGGCTTGACAACGGAACACTTTGATTCAGGCTCAGCCAGCAAGCTGGCACGTCTTGACCTGGTTAAGATGGTTAGCCTGGCTGCCGAGTACCGGCGTTCCTCTGAAGGTAACCATCCCTACCGCGTAGGTCAGTTAGCAGCGATGATTGCAGACAAACTGGGCATACCTGAGAACGAGGTACACCTTATTCAACAGGCAGCCCCACTCCATGATATTGGTTCAATATTTATACCAGAGAGAATTCTCTATAAACCAGACAAGCTCGAGCCCCAGGAGTTTGAAATTGTCAAGACGCATGTGAGTCATGGCGTAAACATGCTGCTCAATGATCATTCGCAATTAATGCGAACAGCTCGCCTGATTGTAGAAACACACCATGAACGCTGGGATGGCGGTGGCTACCCTCACGGGCTTAAAGGCTTGCGGATTCCACTGATTGGTCAGGTTGTCGCGGTTGCAGATGTGTTCGATGCACTATGCCACGATCAACCCTACCGCCCTGCCTTGTCCATTAGTGAAGCCGTTCGCACAATCGAAGCCAATGCCAATAGCCAGTTTGACCCTCAGGTAGTTGAAGCCTTTTTAAAGGTTGCCAGCGAGCAGTATTGGCATGAGGAGACGCCCAGTGTCAAGAAACCACTGGCTGAGGTCATCATGAAAGGCACACTGACTGACATCTCACTTTTTGATCTGCTGACACTCTTTTTGAACTCAGGCACGACAGCGACGATACACCTTTATCCCAGTTTCCATCATGCCCGCATTGACCTGGTAAATGGCAGCATTGTTCACGCCGAAATCGACTCTGAAGTGGGGGAAAGGGCACTGCTCATCATTGCCCAAAAAACCGAACTTTCAGCCAAAACGCGTTTTCTGGTCGAAAATACAAAGCATCAGCAGGTACAAAACATCAGTATTCACAGGGCCAGCAAAGTGCTCCTCATTGACATTGCGGTCAAGATGGATGAAACACGAAACAGCATCAGAAACCGATTCTAAACGCCGTGCGACCTGGGGATTTGAAAGATGATACCGAGTCCAATAAATTGCTTATAGGTTTGAAAAGCTGTTTCACACTACCTACTGGCTCGGCTCCGGATAGTTTGATCCGCTAAACCCAACGATCAATCGGGGCTTACCATAAACGCTGACCAACAAAAGGCTTTGTCCTAGAGTTGACTTAAGAGGCTCCACCGCCCAGACCACTCCAAGGCCGCGAAAACTCTAGCTTAATTGACTACAAACTGGTTATGATATATAAAATCCGTTTTTAGGGTAGCGACCACACCGCATCTCGAGTATCTGGCATCTATCCGTGTAAGCGGAAACTTAATTTTAAGGGAGAGGGTCATGGCAAATTACAAGATTGAAGACATTGAGGGCATTGGACCAAGCAAAGGGGAAAAGTTCCGTGAGGCTGGCGTTAAGGATACTGATTCACTGCTAAATCACGTCCACACGCCGGCGCAGCGCAAAGCACTGGCAGAAAAAACAGGGGTTTCACCCAAGCTCATTCTCAGATTTGCCAATATGGCTGACCTGTACCGGATTAGGGGCATTGGCTCAGAGTTTTCGGAATTGCTCGAGGCCTCCAACGTCAATACCGTACCGCAACTGGCGACCCGCAATGCCAAAAACCTGCACCAGCGCATGCTGGCAGTCAACGAGGAAAAAAAGCTGACACGCCGCGTTCCAAGCGAAAAAGAGCTTAGCGGGTGGATTGAGGAAGCAAATAGCCTGCCCAGGCTGCTAACCTACTAAGCTTCAGACACGTGCGCCGCGCTGCTGCAACAGCAGTGAAATACCTATAAGGATCGTCGAAGCGACAATCATCAGCGAGGAAATCGCGTTAATCTCAGGGGATACCCGTTGCTTGAGCAGCCCATAGACAAAGATGGGCAGGGTATCGTCCCCAACGCCCTTGGTAAAGAAGGTGACGACGTAATCATCGAGTGAGAGGGTCAGTGCCAGCAGCGCCCCCGCCATAATGCCGGGTAGCAGCAGTGGAAAAGTAATGCGCCAGAAGGTCTGAAAATTGTTGGCGCCCAAGTCTCTGGCGGCTTCTTCGTAGTTTGTATTCATGGTGGCAAGCCTCGCCCGCACCACAATCACGACGTAGGAAATATTAAAAGCTACATGGGCGATGATGATGGTGCCAAAACCCGGCGTCAGCCTTTGTCCGGTCAGCCCCTGCCAGTACTCAAACAGAATGCGAAAGAAAATCGCCAGCGAAACACCCTGGGTGATTTCAGGAATGACCACCGGAATGTAAAGTACCGTATCAATTAGTTTCTTGCCCGGAAAATTGCCTCGGTGGATGGCCAATGCCAGCATTGTGCCGATGACCGAAGCCACGAACGAAGCGATGAACGAGACAATCAGAGAGTTTCTCAGAGCCTCGAGCAAGCGTGCCGTGACAAAGCTTCCCTCGCCCGTTGCAGCTGCAAATATGCCCTGATACCACCTTAAGGTAAACCCCTGCCACAGTGAAACTGAAGCAGAATCATTAAAGGAAAATACAATAAGAACCACAATCGGTGCCCACAAAAAAAAGTAGACCAGCAATGGCGTAAGTAAAAGTCCCATACGACCCAGACGGCGAACCAAAAGATCGCGCTTCAGCTTGGCACGGTCAAGCTGAAATGTGGTTTCAGGTAGTGCCACTGCTTCGCTCCTGTCCGTAGCGAATATAGATAATGACCCCAATCAAAACAATCACGATGAGCACAATGGAAATGGCTGAACCCAGAGGTATATTGCCTCGCCCACCAAACTGTCTGGCAATCAGGTTGCCAATCATAAGTCCCCTGGTGCCACCAAGCAGGTCAGGGGTTACATAAGCACCTATTGAAGGAATGAAGACCAGCATCGACCCTGCCACTACCCCAGGCAGTGTCAGGGGAAAGATTACCTGCCAAAAGGTATGCCAGTCATTGGCCCCCAGATCATTGGCGGCCTCGACAAAGCGAAAGTCCAACCTTTCCACAGCAGCATAAATAGGTAAAACCATAAATGGCAGAAAGCCGTAAACCAAGCCTAGAACAACCGCAAACTGACTAAAGAGCATACTGAGCGGTTCGGCAATGATCGAAAGGCGCAGCAGGACCCAGTTGATAATACCTTCCGGACTGATGATGGACTTTAAGGCATAGGTGCGGACCAGAAAGTTGGTCCAAAAAGGTAAAAGAATTAAAAACAGCAGTAGCAAGCGGACTTGCGCTGACGAGCGTGAGGCAATAAAAAAGGCCAGCGGGTAACCCAGTAGCAAACACCAGAAGGTCGTATATAAAGAAATGAGCACACTGCGCCAGATGACACTGCCAAAAGTAACCAGAGTGCGGTCATAGTGCTCTAAGGTATATGGCAGCACCGGCGTACCACCGCCACCCCGCGACATAAAGCTGGCAATCAGTACAAAGACCAAAGGCACCAGAAAGAAAACCATCAACCAGAACATGCCAGGAAAGGCCAGCCAGAAGCCTTTGCGCTCAGTGCGTCTAGCTGCCATCTTGATACCTCTGCTGAAAAAAGGCTCGAGCCATCTTGGAGGAGTAGTTTACCCCAGACGCTTGTTGAAACCAAGTACTTTCCCTTTTTGGCTATGCGTTGACGGTATCTTTTGCTTGCCAGACAGTGGCATAATCTGCTACAAACTGCTGCATACTGATAGGCGACCTGCCGAGCAGTCTAGCTGTTTCAGGTGTTACTTTAGCAGCTAGTCCAAGCCTTGAGACTGTATAGAGTGCAATCATGACCATGACAAAGGCTGTGGGGTAGCCCTTGCGACGCATTTGCCTCCAGAAGCGCAGAGCCGAGGGGTTAGCGTAGCGAATAGGGCGCTCCAGCACCACTGAAAAGATCTGGGCCACCTCATCATAGCTAAGCGCTTCAGTGCCGGTGAGCTCGTAGGCACAGTTCTCATGACCTGCTTCCGTGAGTACTTTGGTGGCGACAGCAGCGACGTCTCGCACATCAATAAAACTCGTTTTGCCCCTGCCTGCAGGTACAAAAATTTGATTCTCGAGCCTGATGTCATCACAGTGGGTGGTGCTCAGATTTTGCATAAAGAATGAGGGACGCAAAAAAGTATACACGACACCAGACTTTTGTAAATAGTTTTCGACTTTATGATGTGGCACAAAGGGGTTTTTCTCAACACCTTGTAACGACAGGAAAACGATGTGCTCTACTCCTGCCTCTCGCGCCATATCAATAGCGGGGTAAATATAGCGTTTCACATCGACAATCTGCGGTGGTCGCATCAGAAACATCGCACGGACACCCTTGAAAGCCTGTGCGTAGGTGCTGGGGTTACCAAACTCAAATATCACAGAGTCAGTATCGTTACCAAGTACAGCTCGAGCCTGCTCTGGATTCGTGACCGCTGCACGAAACGGCTGACCTTGTTGCATGAGTTGCCGCACCACCTCTGCGCCGACATTACCCGTTGCACCGGTGACGAGAATAAGATCGTTCACAAAACCTCAGATTCCAGTTGGCTAAAGACCTTTAAGAAAACCTCAGGTGCCTGTGCTCCTGAGACACCGTAGCGCTTATCCCCCTGTCTAATGATATAAAACGGTACACCACTAATACCGTAGTGCACCGCTGTTTGCTGACTCTCCAGCACAGTCGTCATACCCTGATTGCCTTGTAAATATGATGTAACTGTTACTTGGTTCAGACCCAAGCCTTTGCTAATCAGCAGCAGGTGCTCGAGCTTATTCAGGTCATAGCCCTCACTAAAATAAGCTCGAAAGAGTGCTTCTGCCATCGCCCATTCCTGCCCATGTTCACGAGCAAGAAAGATGAGGCGGTGAGCCTGAGCCGTATTTGGCGCACTGGCAATACGGTCAAAACGAAAGTCGATGCCTTCTTGCAACCCGAGCCGGGTGACCTGGGCAAAGGCTGCCTGTGCATTTGCCCTGCCACCGAACTTTTCATCAGCAAAGCTCAACCAGTCCTGTCCTCCCTCCGGCATCTCTGGTCTGAGCTGAAAAGGTTGCCACTGCCGCACTGGTTTTAGCTCCGACTTCTGCTCTAAAGCTTTCTCCAATCGCTTTAACCCGATATAGCACCAGGGGCAAACGACATCGGCGTAGATATCAATCGTTATGACTTCCCCCATTAGTTGCTGATGACCGGACTTTTGTGCAAATGCGCCTTATCGGTGAGTTGCTCGAGCATAAACTCGGCCAAATCCTCGCGCGAAATCCTCGGCCCTGTGCCCTTACCGACCATGCCGACACGCACCCTGCCTTTAGCAGGGTCATTTGTGAGCATCGGCACGCGCACTATTGTCCAGTCGAGATCGCTGCTGCGCAGCAGATCAACCGTGCGACTCATGTCCTCAAGGACGTGTCGAGCTGCCACCCTAAGCATAAAGCTGATGAAATGATTCAACAGATTTGGTGTATCTCCTTCACTACCCACACCCGCACCAGCTGAAATGATGATACGGCGCAGACCCTGGGTGTTCATGGCTTCAATGATCGTCGCCATGCCCTTACTGACCTGGTAATCAGCTGTGTTCTGAGTTGGTCCCAACACACTCAAAACTGCATCTGTATCAGAGACAGCCTCGGTTACCTTTGCAGCGTCCCGAATATTACCCTGTACATAACTTAACCTTTCATGGTCTCCTTGTTGTTCTTTGAGTTTGTCAGGTGTGCGCACGAAAGCCACTACTGTATGACCTCGCTCGAGGGCCTTTTTCACGAGTGGTATCCCGGTTCTGCCGCTTGCTCCGAAAATGACCAGTTTCATCTTTTTCCTTTCTTACTACTATTAACATCCAAATAATCACAGTATTCGAATTAAAGGATCAAAAAATATCTTTATGACCTGTTTTCAGCATTTAGGTTAAGCGCTGTTACCAAGTCTTCCATCACGACATCGAAGCGCTGGCGCAGCTCTGCTGGCACATGACTCAGCATCTCCTCAAGCGACAGACTCGTATGCACATTGATAGCCCTGATAAGATGTTGTCCTTCCTTAGTAAGCGTCACACACTTGTGTCTGCGGTCGCCAGGGTCTTCTGCTCTACTAACCAGGTCACGTTTGACCAGACGTTCGATAAGGTGGCTGGTAGCTGCGAGTGACAAACCCAGGTGGTGGGCAATGGCTGACACCGACTTGCCGCCTTCAGCATTCAGGTAATGTAGCGTTCCTAACTGTGGCATAGACAAATCAAGTTTCTGCAAGGCTGCCGTCATGGTCTCAACCGAACGGCGCATAAATGCACGCATGAAATAGTGCAATGCCTTGGGTGCATCTGTTTCTGAGGTTAAAAAGTTATGAGTGCCCATAATTACTTTCAGCTATAAGAGTATCATAAGCTAAAGAGATTTTCAAACACCTAAGTAACGAAACCGTTGGGCTTTTCAAACCACACCTTTTGTGCTAAGATAGTTCTTAGACGAGTAGAAAAGGAGCGTGAAAGTTTCAAGACAACCCTACAGTGTGAGTTAACCAAATGAAACCATTTTGGTTTTCGGGAGGCCAAAGCTCTCGCGTGAAGGTTGTGGAGAAGCAGAAACCGACAAGGTCAGGTACCTTAAGAAAACAAACACACCTGATTCGTCTTTTTTTTGGTTTTGTTTTTCCCAATTTGTAACGAACTCATACCTCAAACAAGCGTTTCAGTGCGAAACTCTAGCACGGGATGCCATTTGAGTTATGTTTAATTATATATCTGCATAGCTCTATAGCAACCCTGCGGTTGTCCAGACGAACGTTATGAGAGGCAAGAGTACTTTATTTCAGGGTAGTACTGTATCTACCCCACAGACTTACCGGATTATCAATGCAGGTCTTAAACATGGTCGTGACGTATATGAGACGATTTGCCTGGCCAATGACTTTGATCCTAGTGGCTTTGTCCCTGGCATCTTTGGGCTAGATGATTGGTCAGCGACTATCGCCGCCTTCCCCGAAGGTCAGTTTGTCGCAGTTGCCAATATAAGTGGTCAAGAAAAAGTCATCGGTGTTGCGCTGGCGCTAAGGACCAATTACAGCCCAGCAGCCAGACCTCTGAGTTGGCGGGAAATGATTGGTGATTTGAGTTTCAGCAAGCATGATTCCAAAGGTCGCTGGCTCTATGGTGTTGAAAAGGCTGTTCACCCGGATTTTCAGGGTCAGGGTATTGGTTCAGCACTATACAAGGCGCAGTTTCAACTCATGAAAAAGCTTCAGCTCAGAGGCATGTACGCAGGTGGCATGCTCAAAGGCTACAAAAACTATAAACATCTTATGTCGGTCAAGGAGTATGCCAGCAAGGTTATTAGCGGTGCAATATTCGACCCAACGGTCAGTGTCCAGATTAAAAAGGGTTTTGTGCCTCGCAGTATCATTGAGAACTATTCCTGGGATCATGAGGCTAATCATACGGGCATGCTGATTGTCTATGAAGCCAATCGGCGTCCTGCACGGTCAACTTACCCACAGCCCAGTGCGCGCTTATGAGTAGCATTGTTCTGGGCGCGGGCATGGCGGGTCTTGCTGCTGCTCGTGCCCTCAAGGATGCCGGTGAAGCTGTTGTCATTCTCGAGGCCAAAGGTCGCTTGGGTGGTCGCACTTATACCAACCGTGACTTTGCCAATCATCCTGTAGAGTTTGGTGCGGAGTTTATTCACGGTGAATATGCCAAGACCTGGGATTACGTTAAGTTCTTAGGACTGGATACCCTTCACTGGAAAAAAACCGATGATAGTATGGTCAGGCTCGAGAATGACGCCTGGCTCACGATGTCAGAGGCGCGTAGTCAATTTCCGGATTTTGACCTAACACGCAGCTGGTTACTTCCCGAAGTTGACCCTCTTCCCAACGAAGATTGGCGTTCCTATCTGGTACGCATTGGCTTTGATAACATACAACTGCGCTACGTTGCCCGCTCGTTTGCTAACGCCTGTGGCGAATCGATGCGCTTTATCAGCGCTACCGCTGCACTAGAGACAATCCGTAATCGTCAGGATGGTATGGATGACTACCGCATTTTAAGCGGCTATGACAGCATCGTTAACCACCTGGCGCAAGGGCTCGAAATCCACCTTGATGATCCGGTCTTAAGTGTCGATTGGTCGCTAGATCAAGGCGTTAGAGTCAAGAGTTTAGATGGTTGCGTCTATCAGGCTGACAGTTTGGTCATCACCGTACCACTGGGTGTTTTACAACACGGGGCGATCACCTTCACTCCTGAGTTGCCAGAGCTTAAGCAGACAGCTCTGCGCGGTCTGCGCATGGGCCCAGTTATCAAGATGATGTACCGTCTTAACCAGGCACCCGTTGAGCCAGGCATTATGGCTATTTATAGCAAGTACAATCCCCCTATGTGGTGGTCACCGAGCTATGGATTTTCTAGTAATGAGCATGTGTGGTCTGCTTTTGTTAGCGGTGATCAGTGTATGGAACTGCTTAACCAGGGAGAACAGGCGGCCCTAAAACAAGGGCTTCACTCACTGCGTCTGGAGCTCAAGCGTCCGGACCTGGACTTTAGCGACGCTCATCTGGAAAACTGGCCTGATGATCCTTATACCCAGGGAGGTTATAGCTATGTCTTACCTGGGCATGAGGATGCCAGGGCAAAACTGGCGTCACCCACGCCGCCACTGTTCTGGGCTGGAGAGGCCACCGCCAATGAGCATCAGGCTGCCACAGTGCATGGCGCCTTGCTCAGTGGTGAGCGCGCTGCAGCAGAGCTGCTAAGCTATCAACAAGGCAAGCTTATCCCACCCATTGCCAGCAATATAGGCATGACCCACACGGAAGACCCCAGTGAAACACAAAGCATTTCAAGTTTTTCTGAGGAGCAACAAGCGAAATAGTAGGTCAAACCCAAGAGCAACCCGAGTTCTGTGACGCGGTCATCGTGAGATTTTGGCTACAGTTATCCGCAAGGCTCCTTCACCTCGCCTATGTTCGGCTCGCAATGACTCTTTAACGGACTGTTCAAGCTACCCGAAAGGGTCAGTGGCTAAGGGGTAATAAGCTAAACTAAGGTCTATGAGCGAAAATATATTGATGCGAAGGCCTCATCTGAGGGATTTGTCCGAGCCTGTCTTAGCCACTGGCTATACGCTTCATGAGCTTACAGACCCTGAGCACACTGTTGAACTGGCTGACTTGCTTAGTAAGGCTTTTGATGAAGACTGGGATGAAGAAAGAGTCCATAAGGAACTGCTTCATACTCCCGATGTTCATGCAGTTTATGGTGTCAGCTATCAAAACAAGCTAGTGGCTACTGCCTCGAGCCAGATCAGGGCACACCGCTCAACGACTTCAGGTTATGTGCATTGGGTGGCAAGCCATCCCGATTATCGTGGGCGAAACCTTGCCTTGGCACTGGTAACAAGGCTGCTACAGGATTTTGTGGAACGCCACTATCGGGATGCTTTTTTGGAGACACAGGCTTTTCGTCTGGCAGCGATCAAAACCTATTTGCGCCTGGGTTTTATTCCTGTTTACCATTTTGAAGGTAAGGATTTTCAGGACTTGTGGTCAGAGATTTTTCAAAACCTGCTAAAACTAAATGGTTCTGCAAAGGTCTAAGACACTCAAATCACCCACAAAGCCTCGAGTGGGACAAACAGCCTTACAGATTTGTCTGCTTTGAGGTACACTAGACACGTGACGACCTATACTATTGGCGAAGAAGTTCTTTATGATGATGAGCGCTATATTCTGGCAGCTAAAACCTACGAAGAGCCTGTCAGATACCGTTTGCTGGCCAGCACTCCCAAGGGAGCACGGGTAGTGTGGGTAAATCCGCAGCAGTTGAGAAAAATCAGCAAGTACACGACCCCAAAAGACGATACCGCTCGTTATTAGTACCAGTTCCGGATAAATCACTGGGATAAACCCAATAATTTATCCCGAGCAGAGCGCGTAGGAACCGAGGAACTGCTTTTCAAATCTGAAATCAAATAGCGTTTCCATGGGTCATTGAGGTGTCTCAATGACCCATGCGACCTGGGGGTTTGAAATCAACTCATTCAGCTTGTCTCAACAAAGCCTGGAAATGCTAAATATATCGGGCTCCGTATAAACCGCTTTTACTGACGTTTATCATTGCGCTTTAGCGATGGTTTTCTGCACCACAGTTGCCAAAAGCCGACCCTGCTGGGCGGCCTGCTCGTAGCTTAAAAAACCAAAAGCGCAAACCCCCGCAGCATAGAGCCTGTCATAGCGCCGCAGACGGAAGCTGGCGTGCTCGAGTTCTGTGTCAGCAAATCTTTTGGCGGTGACGCTATAGGGTAAGCCATCTTCCTGCGCCTCGGCACGCAACTCGAGTGCTTCAAACTGGAAGCCGCGCTCTGCTAAATCGAGGTACAGGTCATCATAGGCCATTTCACTCAGGCGTCCGGCAACTTCTGTGAGTCGTCCCATGGTCAGGCGCGCCTGTAAAAAGCTACCCACACAAAGCACTGTAAGACGTGCATAGCGTGGCACACCTTCCCAGGTCGTCACCCCCACAACTTCAGTGTTTTGCACAATCAGACCTGATACGCTCGATTGCAGCAAGTGAATGCGACCATTTTGCTCGAGCCGCTGCTTTGCCGCGCAGTGCATGCCCCAGTTACTTATCCAACCACCTGTATCTGCCAGGCTGGCACACGCTTCTGCCATAAAAGTACCTACCGGTGGTGTCAGTGCTACACCTTTACCAAGCAGGTTATATACCGTGTCCAGACTGGTCGTGACCAACAAGGTATCCAGTCCCATATCAGCACAAGCCAGAGCCGCTTCGGAGCCACTGATGCCCGCCCCAACAATCAGCACGTCATACATCATCTTGCCTATACGTGTCGTAAGCCAGGCTAATCGTCAAAGCCGTCCAGCAATAAAAAGGGTTGCCGTCTGCCAGGTGCACGAATCATCAGGTGTTGACCATTATCCATCCGCTGGTACACCAGTACACCGGTGTTCTGCTGCATAAACTCGGGGGCTTCGCTCGCTTCGACCATGACCCGTAAATGCAGCGGCACGCCCGAACGCAAAAAGCCCAGTTCATAACGCTCATCCGGGCTAAAGCGGTAACCAAAAAAAACATCGGCAGGATTGTTATCACTATAAACACAAGTAAGGGAACGCGCGTCACCAGCACGGTACAGCGCCACAGCCTCAAACACCAGTGCCTGCGCCTCGTCATCAGAGAGAAACTCGAGATCAAACTTGCCAGTATCCCCAAAAAAAGCTGCCGGAAAGCTCTTTGACTGTATATAAAAACCAGCTGCCCCCACCTTAAGACTCATGACCTGATTGTCATAGTCCCGACCACTCACGATACTTTTCATATACGAAATGGCTAAACCATAACGGCGGTCATGCAGCTCTGAAAAATCTTCCCAGTTTGGGTCAATCAGCTCAAAATCCGTGTTTACTTCAAATCCAGTCAAGGCTTTTCTCCATCAAGATTTTTCTCCAAGGTGCAGAGCTGAAACCCCAAAGGTTTGCAGCTTATAGCGTATATTAACAAATCCAGCATCCTGCATCATCGCAGCCAACACAGGTGGCGCGGGAAAGTTTAAAACAGACTCACCCAGATAGGCATAAGCGTCGCGCCTTCCAGAAAAAAGGCCCGCAATATACGGCGTAATCTTCAGAAAGTACAGACGAAACAAAGTGCCAAAAACCCCCCCTGGAGGAGGTGGGAACTCGAGAATCAACAAACGTCCACCAGGCGCAAGTACGCGGTAGAACTCCTGCAATCCTCGCATCGGTTCTGAAAAATTGCGAATACCATAGGCAATGGTCACAAGATCAAAACTCCCATCTTCATATTCAAGGTTCTGTCCATCTCCTTGCTGCAGGGGAATATGCAGTTGCTTTTTGGCAACCTTCTCACGACCCAGCGCCAGCATAGGTTCAGCAAAGTCCACACCTACAACCTCTGCATGAGCAGCTTTTTTAAGGGCAATAGCCAAGTCTGCTGTACCCGTTGCTACATCCAGAATACGCTTGGGCTGGTGCTCCAAGGCTACTCGTACCGCCTCACGCCGCCAGGCGCGGTCAACACCAAAACTCAGCAAACGGTTCAAAAAATCATAGCGCCAGGCAATCGCACTAAACATTGCCTGTACGGCTTTGGCTTTTTCGTCAACAAGACTCATGCCGAGTAACAGTAGCACAGGCCAGGCAAGCTAGCAGCCTGCAAGCACACAGTCTTGAGGGCTTTGCTGAAATTCTCACTGGCTACAGTGAGTTCTCTTGCTGCTTTTCACAGCCAGACCTTGACTCACAGGAGTCCTACTGCCAATTCTCTGCTTAAGCGCCGCAAGGGTATTAGCTAGGATTCGCAGAGACTTTAAGCTGGTGCTTATCTAAAAAAGCCTCCAGCCTTGCCCGGCTGAAGTTCGACAGGCTAGTGGCGTCACCGTTGTAAACCAGTGTGGGTACACTGCGCCTGCCTGCATTGAGGCGCATGACAAGCTCAACAGCCGCGGCATCCTCTTCAATATTGAT
Organism: uncultured bacterium; assembly: GCA_964655595.1. Lineage (GTDB taxonomy): Bacteria > Deinococcota > Deinococci > Deinococcales > Trueperaceae > CAZZPQ01. The sequence continues at coordinate 7,429 of CAZZPQ010000019.1, read as the reverse complement.
TTCCTGAAAGGGAACGTCATATTGTTTCAAAAACGCCTTGGTAACATTGCAATCACCGCACCAACCTGTGGTGTATAGTTTTAACATAATGGCCTCCAGCAATAAAACAACTTTCAGCAGGTTAGCAGGAGATGACTAAGGCAACAGTCAAACATATGACAGTCTTTAGACCGAGGCTGATAAACTGGTTAATGGTTCGAATAGCACTTCCCCGCTTCCTACTCGCCCTGCTCCGAATAAATCATTGGGATAAACCTAACGGTATATCTGGAACTGGTATTAAAGGCTAGCATGACCAGACCTCCCTCAAACTGTCCGGTGACCGCAATACTTATTCATGTTGGTGATGTTCAGGCTGGACTTGACTGGTATCAGATCGCTTTCCCAGAAGCCAAACGCATGTACCTACCAGAGCAAGACTTTACTTATCTCGATGTTCGGGGCGTCGCGCTGGAAATTGTTCCAGCTGATGAACAAGTGGCTTCGGGTGCCGCTGGCACGGTGGTGTACTGGTGGACCGATGATTTTACCAAACGGCTTGATGCACTTATCGGCAGTGGTGCAAAACTTTACCGTGGCCTGCTTATCATTGAAAACAAGTGGCGCATGTGTCAGGTGCGCGACCCCTGGGGCAATTGCATCGGGCTTCGTGGTCCTTATACCGTTTCGGTGCTTGAGTGACCCAAGTCACTCAAGCACTGAAACGGACGCGAGAAGAAATTATGAGATCAAGTATGCGTCACTCTTGCAAAGAATTGGCATTAGAGCTACTCGCGGATACCGTGAAGGATTTCTTCTAAGCCCTCGACATCGGTGATGATGATTTCTTTGGGTCTGGTTTCAATCACTGCTTCGCGCTCGAGCACCTTAAGAGCCCTGGTGACGGTTTCGCGACTGGTTCCTGCCAGATTTGCCAGTTCCTGATGGGTCAGCCTGACCAGCACCTCACCTTTGCCGGAAAACTCAATGACCCCACTACGATAAAGCCGCAACAGGACAAAAGCAACGCGGCCTTGCGCATCTTTATAGGACAGAATCTGCGCCTCATCATCCATACCACGCAGGCGCTGGGCAAGAGTCGTCGTAAGATTGAGGCTGATGGTCGGGTAAGTCTGAATCAGCTTGTTAAAGTCATCCTGAAATAACAGATAGACGCTGACCTCATTCAGGGTCACAACGGTGGCGCTGCGTGTCGTGGCACCCAAAAGTGCCATCTCGCCAAAGAACTCAGGGGGTTGCAGGATGGCCAGGGTTTTTTCATAGCCACCTAGGTCAACCTTGGACAGTTTGACCAAACCACTCACCATAATATAAAGTGCCTCACCAAAGTCACCCTCTTGAAAAATCACCGTATTGGCCTCGATCCGGCGCTGTTGCACCACCGACGCAGCAATATCCAGGGCACGCTCGGGGGCACCCTTGAACAAGGGTACTTCAGAAAGAAGGGTTCTTAGAGGCATCATACCAGTATCATGAGCTTCTGACGCTATCATAGCTCTTACCATAGCGCATCGTCACGGGGTAGAGTTATGAACTATGGCACTAGCATGCCACAATCTCTACCGGTCGTACCACACAGGAACACAGTCTATCGAGGTACTTCGTGGCGTGAATCTGAGGCTTAGCCAACAAGAAGTCATTGCCATTTTGGGCCCTTCAGGCTCGGGCAAAAGCACTCTGCTACACCTGCTAGCTGGCCTCGATAAGCCTGATCAGGGTGAAATCTACTGGCAGGATGTACCGGTTCACGCTACCCCTCAAAACCAGTTGGCCCAACTACGCTTAAAGCAGCTCGGGCTCATTTTTCAACATCACTACCTGCTTGAAGACCTGACCGTCACTGAAAACATCACCTTGTCAGGACGTCTGCAGGGGCGCATTGATGCCAGCCGTGCACATCACCTGCTCACTCAAGTCGGCCTGAGTGAGCGCGCTAACTTTCTGCCAAAAAAACTCTCCGGCGGCGAACGCCAGCGAGTCGCCGTTGCCCGCGCACTCTACAATCAACCCAGCCTGATTCTGGCCGATGAACCTACAGGTAGCCTCGACAGGCAAAGTGCCCGCAATGTCTACCGGCTGCTCGTTGACCTGGCGCGTCAGGAACATACCGCTGTGGTTATAGTAACGCATGATGAAGGGCTGGTTGAAGATGTTGACCGGCGTTACCGACTCTTTGATGGTCTGCTGAAACCGCTGTAGGAAGCGCAGCCAGCACAGGTGCATCCTGCATATAATGGCTTATGACCCAGACTAGAAATACAGATTGGCTTGATGAACTTAAGTCGCTGCTTAAAGCCGAGCAGTTCAGCACTGGAGCAAGCGTTCTCGAGCAGCATTCACGCGGTGAATCCTATGCTGAGGCAGTACTGCCCGATGTGGTGGTCTTTCCCGAGTCCACTCAGGACGTACAGGCCATTTTGCGCTTTTCCAACAGCAAGCGCATTCCAGTGACGCCTGTAGCCGTCAATTCCAGCCTCGAGGGACATACCGTGCCCCTCTTGGGCGGCATCTCACTTGACTTAAGCCGCATGAACCGCATCCTCGAGTTCAAAATAGAGGATCTCTTTATCATCGTAGAACCCGCCGTGACCTATCCTCAGGTCAACGAACATATCAGGCGCAGTGGCCTCTTTTTTCCCATTGACCCCGGCGCACACGCCTCGATTGGCGGCATGGTTTCCACCAATGCCTCTGGTACCATGGCGGTGCGCTACGGTGTCACTGGGGATTATATACTGGCGCTCGAGGTAGTCACACCCACAGGTGACATCATCCGTAGCGGCTCACGAGCGCGCAAGTCTGCCAGCGGCTACAACTTAAATCGCCTCTTTAATGGCGCAGAAGGCACGCTCGGTGTCATAACCGAAATCACCCTGCGCCTGGTGGGTCTGCCTGAGGCTGCCAGAGCTGCACGAGTACCCTTTGCCGACTACCGCAGCGCTGCCAGTTTTGTCACCAGCCTCATTCAATCTGGTGTACCTGTGGCTCGCTGTGAGCTGATTGACCCCTTGAGCATTCGCGCAGTTAACAGCCATAAAGGCACTGACTATCCCCAGGAAATCACAGTATTTTTGGAGTTTCATGGCAATGAAGCTGGTCTTAGCCATGACGCCAGCTTTGCTGAGCAACTGGCGGCTGAGCACAAAGCCCTCTCTTTTGAATCGAGTAGCCAGGCCGAGGAACGCACCAGGTTGTGGGACGCCCGGCACAGCATGTACTACGCCTGTGTGGCTGCCAATCCAGATTGCCGCAACATGACCACCGATGTCACCGTGCCGATTTCACACCTAGCGGATGCTATCACGGAGGTGCTGACGGACTGCGAAGCCGCCAGGCTGCGTACCTTTCTGGTGGGACATGTTGGCGATGGCAATTTTCACCTGAGTATCTTTTACCCCGATGATCCTACGATTCACGCTGAGGTAGAAGCCATCACCCATGCGATGGTCATGCGCGCCCTGGCAGTCGGTGGTACCTGCACAGGTGAACATGGCGTGGGCATCCGCAAGCTCAAGTACATGGAGCAGGAACATGGTGCGTCTCTTGAGGTCATGCGGGCCATCAAGCAAGCACTTGACCCAAACGGCATTATGAATCCCGGGAAAAAACTTCCCTGAGGTCCGGCGGCGTGCCATAATTGGCTCATGACCCTGTATCCACTTAAACTTAGTCCTGAAGCCAGTCCACGCCTGTGGGGCGGATCACGACTCAAAGATATGTTTCCCGCCTTTAGTAAGCTTGAAAGCAGTGAACCCATCGGCGAAGCCTGGCTTATCCATAAGGAGAACCTGATCGAAAACGGCCCCTTACAGGGTCAATGCCTTCAGGCTGTTGCTGATGATTATGGTACGCGACTGCTGGGTAACAAAAGTGTTCAGCGCTATGGTCAGCAAATACCCCTGCTTGCCAAACTGATTGACGCCGCTGACACCTTGTCCATCCAGGTTCATCCGGATGACAGCTATGCCCAAAAATATGAGGCTGCCAGTGGACATCTGGGCAAAAGCGAAGCTTGGTTGATTTTACACTCGGAACCCGATGCCAGCATCTTCTGGGGTTGGAATCAAAACGTCAGCGCTGAGTTGATTCGTGAGGCGGTAGAACAGGGCACACTCGAGCACTACCTGAACTCTGTTCCTGTGAAGGTTGGCGACATCATCTACAATCCTCCTGGAACCGTACATGCCATTGGTGCAGGCATCCTGCTCTATGAAATCCAGCAGAGCAGCGACCTTACCTACCGGCTTTATGACTTCAGGCGACGCGATAAAAGTGGTAAGCTGCGCGAATTGCATGTAGACAAGGCGCTGGCAGTCAGTGACCTGAGCGTTGGCGAGCAGGCAAAACAAAGCACTCAGGTTCTCGGCTCGGGCATCACCCGACTCATCAGCACAGACTACTTTATAACCGATGAGCACACTATAAATGGCAACGTGCATCTGAGCACCACAAATAGCCTCGAGCTGCTCAGCCTGCTGGACGGTCAACTCGTGCTCGAGTGGTCTCAGGGAACGCTGGAACTGCAAGCAAGCGACTCCCTGGTTATTCCTGCTGAGCTGACAAGTTACAGTGTTCAAGGAACAGGTCGCCTCTTGCGCAGCTATCTTCCCTGATTTCACAATACCAGACACAATCGGGCCCTAGCCAACACGCTACACTCAGATTTATGAAACGGCTTCTTAGCACAATTGGCATTCTCGCCCTCATCGCCCTCGGTTTTGGACTGGCTGCAGTCTTTATGCGGCTCAATACTGGGCCCATCATTTTGCAGCAGGACAGCGTGGTGAGTGGCATCACCGCGGATAGCTACAGTGTCACTCTGAACACGGCGGCGGGTGGTTTCATCGATATTCAACCCACAGGTAATAGCAACAGTCTGCTCATCCTCTACCCAGGCGGGTTGGTACGCCCCCAGGCTTACGAGTGGTTGGGCGTGGCACTAAGTGCCCATGGCATGCGCACCATTATCCCCGTTATGCCCCTTGATCTGGCGATTACTGCTGCTGAGCGTGCCAGCACAGTTCTGGATAGTCTTGCTGAACAACCCGAGCGTGTCTATATCGCTGGGCATTCGCTGGGTGGTGCGATGGCAGCCCGCTACGCGCTGCGCCATCCTGAACGTTTGGATGGACTTATTCTGATGGCAGCTTACAGCGCGGACAGTGATGATTTAAGCTCTTTGCCGCTCGAGGTTTTGGTTTTACATGCCGAAAATGATGGACTCGCCACCACCGATAAGGTGCTAGCTGGACTGCCTCGTCTGCCTGCCAGTAGCCGCTACACTGTGATACCAGGTGCGGTACACAGTTTCTTTGGGCGCTATGGACCACAGGCTGGTGATGGTGTCCCCACCATCAGCCGCACTGAGGCAGAGACACAAATCATCAGCACAATGCTGGACTTTATTCAACATCAGCAATGAGTCGTGAGCAATGAGGATAAAGGGTGTGCCTGCCTGCTAAACCTGTGGCAAGACAGGTTTAAACTAATGTTATGAGCAGCGGACGTATATTGCTCTTTACCGGCAAAGGTGGCGTGGGAAAAACCACGGTGGCAGCAGCAACTGCTTTGCGTATCGCGCAAAGTGGCAAAAAAAACCTGATTATGTCCGATATATTTCTTAAAGATTTGAAAAGCAATCCCCGCTTCCTAACGCTCTGCTCCGGATAAATCATTGGGTTTATCCCAACGATTTATCCGGAACTGGTATAATACATAATGAAACTAATTTCATGAATTGGGAAAAAACCTTACCTTGTAGTAGCAGCCTAGCTGCTACACTAAAGAATGCTAATGATTAGTAGACCCAATCTATTGAAAGCGATGAGGTAATTGCATGACTTCTGTAATGGCTCACCCCCAAAGCCTGCAACCCGCACAGACATCCTTTGTTGATTTTTTAGATACCTTTAAAACAAGGCTCCAGCATGTATTTCATGCCCGCTCTGATAGCAATCAACTGGCATTGAACCGAGGCGTTCCGCCTTTTGTTATGCGCGAGATTCTCTCAACAAATCCGTTTTTAGCCTTTATTCCCAAACAATACGGCGGGCGCGGTGGATATGCGCATGAAAGCATGGCGGTTATCTCGGCAGCGTCCTATGAATCGCTGGCCCTGTCGCTAACCTTTGGTATCAACTATGCACTCTTTGTTCAGCCCGTTATCAAATACGCTCAGGAAAGTATCAAAACCAGTATTTTTGGACGTTTTCTAAATGAGCAAAACATGGGCGGGCTGATGATTACCGAACCAGACTACGGTACCGACGCCTTGAGTATGCAGACGGCTTTCACTGAACAGTTAGATCGCTATTGCATCCAGGGAACCAAACACTGGGCGGGCCTCACGGGTTGGGCTGACTACTGGCTGATCACTGCGCGCCAGCAGACCCAGGAGCGCGGCCTTAAGCGCGATATTGACTTTTTTATCTGTGATATGCACGACGCTGATCAGGTCATTACAGTTGAGGAACTCTTTAACAATCTGGGGCTTTACATGATTCCCTATGGGCGTAACCGCATCGACATCACTGTGCCTAAAACCCACCGACTCGAGCCCCAATCAACCGGTATCAAAATGATGCTTGACCTGCTGCACCGCAGCCGGGTACAGTTTGGCGGTATGGCTATGGGCTTCTTGCATCGGCTGATGGACGAGGCCATCGCCCACAGCCAGCAGCGTTTTGTTGGAGGCAAGAGTCTATTACACTTTGATCAGGTACAGCAGCGCCTGGTCCAGTTGCAAGCAGCTTTTACCGTATCCAATGCCGTTTGTGCCTATGGCAGTGAACATGCCGGACTCGAGCGGGATCTGTCCATGGCTGGACTGGAAGCCAACGCCATTAAGAGTGTCATTACTGACCTGATGCAGTCCTCATCACAGTCGCTCCTGCAGCTTGTGGGTGCTAAGGGCTATGTTCTGGATCATATTGCCGGACGCGCCACTGTAGACTCGAGGCCCTTCCAGATTTTTGAAGGCTCCAATGATCTGCTCTATACCCAGATTTCAGAAATTGCTCTAAAACTGATGCGCAGCACTAAAGAGAAAAACCTGCTGTCCTTTCTCAAAAGCTATCCAGCAACCACTCGAGCTGCCGATTACTTTAAAGATCTGCTGAATGTCGAGGTGGATTTGCAATTGCCCCAGCGAAAACTGGTGGAGCTGGGCAAAGCACTTGCCCGGATGATTACCATGCAGATGGTGATTGAACTTGGCGACCGTGGCTACCGGCGCGACCTGATTGAGAACTGCTTGCAGGTAGTCCAGCAGGAAATTACTGGTCTGCTGGCTGAGTACGGATTCAAGCAGCAAAGCAAGGTGGTCGAAGATTACCGGGAGGGAAGTTCCTGGCTCAGCTTTGTCTGAGCTTTAGCCTCAGGGGGACATCGGTCCGCTGGCAGCCCTGACCAGGGCGCGGAACATCTTGTT
>CAZZPQ010000018.1:0-33888 GCA_964655595.1 uncultured bacterium | reverse complement strand
GGGTGATGTTGAAAAGAGTGACCGCGTCGCCAGAGAACTACTCACTTTACTCTACGCATAGTCATACTGCGACTCAAGCTTGGCTCCTTACCAGCGTTGTACTGTAGGCGGCAGCTAGAGCAACGTCCCGCGCAGCACAACTACGGCAATGCTAAAGTAAATCATCAGCCCCGTCACGTCCGATAAGGTCGCGACTAGTGGCGCTGAGGAGGTAGCTGGGTCAAGCCCGAATCTCTTGAGCAAAAACGGTAAAATAGAACCAGACAGCGAGCCCCACATCACCACACCAATCAGTGCCAGACCGATGGTTAGTGCAATAAAAAACCAGTGCTCACCGTATTGCCCGTTGTAAAGCTGAAATCCGGCAATCCGCATAAAACCTAAAAATCCTAAAATAGCGCCGATGATCAGACTAGTCAGAACTTCGCGGCGCATCACCCGCCACCAGTCGCGCAACCGAATCTCACCCAGCGTCAGAGCGCGAATAATCAGGGTCGCAGCCTGTGAGCCTGAGTTGCCACCACTCGAGATAATCAGTGGCACAAAAATCGCCAGCACCAGCGCCCTGGCCAGCTCGTCTTCGTAGAAGCCCATAGCCGTAGCAGTAAACATCTGCCCAAAAAACAAAATGATCAGCCAAAAAGCGCGCTTGCGAACCAGGGTCAAAAGCGGCACGTTCATATAAGGTTCTTCCAGCACTTGCACACCGACGAGCTTGTGAATATCTTCAGTGGTTTCTTCCTCAATCACATCGATGACATCATCGATAGTGACGATACCCACCAGAATACCGCTCGAGTCCACCACTGGCAGACTGCTACGGTCGTGCTTACGGAAAGCACCGATAGATTCTTCCTGATCATCGGTGGCATTCAAGGCCACAAACTGATGGTCCATCAGCTCACCAATTTTGGTATCAGGTGAAGCCAGAAGCACTTCGCGCATGCGAATGTCATCAATTAACTTGCCACCTTTTTCAACCACGTAGACATTATTTAAGGTTTCGCTGTCTCGCCCGTAGATGCGGATATGCTGCAAGGCTTCCTGCACCGTCCAGCCTGCCTTGAGTGCTACATAATCGGGAGTCATCAAGCGTCCGGTACTGTACTCAGGATAACCCAGAAGCTGGGTAGCAACCAAACGTTCCTCAGACGATAACAAGTTAAGCATGCGCCGCGTAACCTTACCCGGCAGTTCTTCAAGCAGTGCGGTTCGATCATCGGCGCTCATATCATCAAGAATGCGCTTGGCGTCCTTATCACCGAGGCTTTTTAACAGTTCTTCTTGTGAATCAAGGGGCAGATGTTCAAAGGTGCGCACAGCCAGGTCTTTGGGTAGAAGCCGAAAAATGACAGCTTCGTAATCTGGATGCTCAAACCCTATTTCAGCGATGATTTCGGCAATATCAGGGGCCTCGAGCCTTTGTAAATCCTTGCGCAGCTCAATAAACTTACGTGCCTCGATGAGTGAGGCAATGTGTTCGGTTAAGGATGTGGGTGTGCTGGTCATGCATCACCTCCAGGCATAGCTTAGACGGGCGTAGCGCCACAACACACAAGTCTAACGCATCCACTGGTTTTTAAATGAATACTACGTTTTTTGCCCAGCCTAGTCATAAAAAACACGAGACACCCTGAGGTGTCTCGTGCGCATTAGTGTCTAGCTAAGCTAATCGAGGTAAGACAAAAAGGTAAAGTCCTTATCTGCAGCAGCCAGATGACAACCACTGCACATAGCTGCCCCCTCAACGCTCATCCACTCACCAGCAAAGGTACCATCATCCGTACGCTCGAACATACCGTACTGCCAATCACCTCCATCAGGATTGAAACCCGACACCTTACGCATAACAGTAAGCATCTGTACCTGCAAGGTCTCGGGGCTGGTTACCTCCTTGACAAAGATACTGCCTTCAGCATGAGGAAATGAACCACTGCTGATACTGGCTGCTACCGCTTCGTTGAAGTAAATGTCCTTGGCTACTGGATGCATCGACTGCTCAAAGGATTTTTGGCTGTTTGCCCGAGTCCAGGTAATATAATCAGCCAGGTCTTCAGGTAGACCATGCGTGGCTGCCGTTACCGTCATCAGGAGCACCGTGGCAAAAACAAGCGAAACAAGATAAAAACTTTTCATTACAAACAACCTCCTTATTAGTATTCTCCATCAACATCGCAGGATTAGCCCAAAAGGTCTGTCAACTACTTGACATAGCATACGTGAGATAGCGCCAGATAGCCTGGCAGAGTCAAATAAGGAGCCAGGGTGATGTATTAGTGCGAACCTTGCACCAAGCTATTCTGATACGGAGCCCGATAGTTTGATTACAGATTTGAAAGGCAGTTCCTAAGTTCCTAACGCTCTGCTCGGGATAAATCATTGGGATAAACCCAAGGATTTATCCGGAACTGGTATGAGAAGCAAACTTTTTGTCCCGCCTGCCCACCACGACCTGATTGTCAGGCCGCGTTTACTCGAGCGTCTCACTGCCGCACTTCAGCACAAGCTCACGCTCATCTGCGCCCCGGCTGGCTTTGGCAAGACAACGTTGCTAAGCAAATGGGTGACCGAGTCACCAAGACCCGTGGTCTGGTTGTCACTCGAGTCCTCAGACAGCGACTTAAGGCGCTTCCTGCGCTATTTCACAGCTGCGCTGCAAACACTCAAGCCAGGACTGGGTAAGCGGCTCTTATACTGGTTCCGGATAAACCCCCTCAGTCTGTCTAAACAAACCCTGGAAATACTTACGGTTGTGCAGGATGCCTGCCACGTGATGCGCCATCCCCTCAGTCGTGGCGTCACTCCTGTAGGCAGGCTAATACAGCAACCTGGTACCTCGCTCAGACTCATTCATTGCAGACACGATGGCACTGCCATTGACGCGCTCAACACCTGCGGATTCGAAGGCTTTGCAGTTGATGTCCAGGCGTGTAAAGCTGCGCTGCACGTTCATAACACTGGTCTCTTGTCTGATCTGTTCACTCTTGACAGTCTTTGTGAATCTCCACTACACTCCAAACATAACAGAAAGGGTTGAACCTGTGCCTTCCAGTGCCACAGTTAAACTATTACCCAGCGAACGCCGCAGGCGTATCCGGCAACTTGCAACTGAGCAGACCATTCTTCGTATCGACGAACTGGCGAATTGCCTACAGGTCAGTGAAATGACCATCCGCCGCGATCTGGCACAGCTCGAGCAAGACGGTCATCTCACCCGCACCTTTGGTGGCGCACTGACGGTGCAAAACAATCATGAAAGCAGTTACTTAGAGCGCTTAAACAAGCAAATCCCAGAAAAGCACGCTATCGCCGGTTACGCAGCTACTCTGATTAAAGAGCACGAAACCATCGCCCTCGACGCCTCGACCACCGCGCTAGCACTGGCCAGGGAATTAGGGCAGCGAAAACTAACCATAGTCACTAACAGCCTGGATGTGGCGCAGGAATTACGCATGACTAAAAACAAAGTCATTCTGCTGGGTGGTCATTTGCGTCAGGTCACCGGCAGCTTTACCGGCCCTCTGACCCTGGCTGGTCTGAAGGAGCTTCGTCTTGATCAGGCTTTTATCAGCGCCAAAGCCGTGATGCCGGCAGATGGTCTGATGGATAGCGACGTCGATGAGGCAATAGTCAAACGCAGCATGATGCACCACGCTTCGCGCACCACAGCCCTCGTCGACAGCAGCAAGTTTGGCCTGCGGGCACTCGCGCATATCTGTGAACTCGCTGACCTTAGCCGCCTTATCTGTGATAATGGACTGGATAAAAGCAGTCGTCAGCTTCTTGAACAAGCTGGCGTCCCGCTGCATGTTGTACACACAGAATCAGGAGCAAGCCATGAGTAAAACCGATTTAGTACGCCTGTCACAGGAATTGGGGCTCGAGTCCCGTCAGCTTGCCATTCTTGGTGAGGGCAATACCAGCACCTTGGTAGATGAAGGCACGTTTTTGGTCAAAGCCTCAGGTAGCAGTCTGGCAACGCTGAGTGAGGCAGATATCAGCCTGGTAAAGCTGGACTTTATTCTGGAACTTTTGGAACATGAGCACTTAAACGAGGAGGCAGTGGAAGACGCGCTTAGGCAATCTACCCTTCATCCCAACGACAAAAAACCCTCGGTCGAGACCTTTTTGCACGCACTCTGCCTCACCGTGGGTGGGGCGCGTTGGGTGGGACACACACATACGGTGTCAGTCAACCAGCTACTTTGCAGCAGTCTTGGCGCAGAACCCTTTCAGCGACACATCATGCCAGATGCCATCGTAGTCTGCGGGCTGCATGTCGCTGTCATTCCTTATGTTGACCCGGGCTTTGCCCTGGCTAAAGCTGTAAAGCAGGGGCTCGAGACCTTTATAGAACAGCATGGCAAACCGCCAAAAGCTATGCTGCTGGAAAATCACGGACCAGTCGCGCTAGGACAAAGTGCCAAGGAGGTCATGAATATTATGCTGATGCTCGACAAGTGGGCCAAGGTGCTCGCGGGCTGTTACGCAGTGGGCGCACCCAGGTTTTTACCCGATACCGAAGCTGCCAGAATCGACCAGCGACTGGATGAACAGTATCGGCGTCAGGCGATTGGCAGCGCATGAGTGCTTTTGTTGCGGTTGATCTGGGGGCCTCGAGTGGTCGGGTACTGCTGGGAAACTTTGATGGTGAGCGCTTCTCAGTTCAGGAATTACATCGCTTTAGCAATACGCCTGTCACCGTGCAGGGCAGTCTGTACTGGAATGTGCTCGCGCTGTGGCAGGATATCTGTCAGGGCCTAAGCCAGGTGAAAGCCAGCAGTACCCCAGTCTTGAGCATTGGTGTGGATACCTGGGGTGTTGACTTTGCTTTGCTGGACAAAGCAGGCAGGCTACTCGCCAACCCACGCCACTACCGCGACCCGCGCACACGTGGCATTATTGACCGCCTAGGCAAGCAGATGCCACATGCGGATATCTACGCCCGTACTGGTATTCAGTTTCTCGAATTAAACACCCTGCCCCAACTCTACAGCATGGTCGAGCAACAAGATCCACTGCTTGAGGCCGCCTCACAGGCCCTGATGATGCCTGATCTGTTTCACTACTGGCTTTCTGGAACAGCCGCCTGCGAATACAGCAACGCCTCGACGACACAGTTGCTTGATGCAAACAGTCGCCATTGGGACTTGGGTTTGATGCAGGCTTTCAGCATCCCCAAACTGTTTCCTGACCTCGTCGAACCTGGCACAATTCTGGGCAGTCTCCAAGCCGAAGTCTGCGAGCAAACGGGCTTGCCTGCCACAGTGAAAGTCATAGCACCTGCCACCCACGATACGGGCAGTGCCGTGGCGGCAGTACCTTATCTTGACGCGACAAGTGCCTACCTGAGCAGCGGTACCTGGAGCCTCCTGGGTGTTGAAGTCGGCTCGCCCATCATCAATGACAGCATGCTACGCCTGAACTACAGCAATGAGGGTGGTGTAGCTGGCAGTATTCGCTTACTAAAAAATGTCGCGGGCATGTGGCTGCTCGAGGAAAGCCGCCGCCAGTGGCAGCGCGAAGGGCAGCATCATGACTGGCCAGAGCTTTTGCAGCAAGCCGAGGCTGCCTCAGCCCACCAAAGTTTTATCAACCCCGACGCAGCAGTGTTTACCAGTCCCGGGGACTTGCCCAGCGCCATACGCAATTATTGTCAGGCAAGCGCTCAGGCCATTCCCCAAACTGTGGGGGACATCGTTCGCTGCATTCTGGAGAGTCTGGCACTCAAATACCGGCAAACACTGGAAGGGCTCGAGCATATTCTGGGTCACAAACTCTCAGTTTTGCGCATCGTTGGCGGCGGCTCACAAAATCACCTGCTCAATCAGTTCACTGCCAATGCCTGCGGTAAAGCAGTGCTGGCAGGTCCGGTAGAGGCGACGGCACTAGGCAACATTATGGTGCAGGCGCTGGCACTGGGGGAGCTGGGCAGCATCGCCGAAGGACGTGAAGCTATCGCCCGCTCAGTGCAGTTGCACAGTTATGAACCAAGTCAAACTGGCGAGTGGGACAGCGTCTATGAGCGCTTTCTGGCCGTTCAGGATTTACCAGCTTCAGGAGGTAATAATGAGTAAGGTAAGGCTTCAGCGTTTTCTGGCTGCCGATGGCAAGTGCTTTGATGTTGCCATCGACCACGGTTTTTTTAATGAACCGGGCTTTCTGACAGGTATCGAAAACATGGAGACTGCGGTCAAAACGGTAGTTGCCGCCGCACCGGACGCCATTCAGTTAACTGTAGGACAGGCAGGCTTGCTGCAAGAAATCCCTGGCAAGGACAAGCCCGCGCTCGTCCTGCGAACGGATGTGGCCAATGTCTATGGCTCAAGCCTGCCGCGTTCGCTGTTCAGCCTGATGATTGAGGATTGTGTCGAGCAGGCCCTGCGGTTAGACGCCGCCTGCCTGTGTATCAACCTCTTTTTGCTGCCAGGGCAGCCTGAGGTTCATGCGGCCTGTATTGCCAACATCAACAAACTCAAGCCTGTTGCCGACCGCTACGGTATGCCGCTGATGATCGAGCCACTGGTGATGAAAGACAATGCTGAAGCTGGCGGCTACATGGTGGACGGCAACCTGAAGCTGATTAAGGCACTGGTGCGCCAGGCAGTTGAGTTGGGAGCAGATGTCATCAAGGCTGACCCCTGTGACAATCCTGAGGACTATCACCAGGTGATTGAGGTCGCCGGACGCATACCTGTGCTGGTACGAGGCGGGGGCAGGGTCTCCGACGATGAGCTCTTTGCCCGCACCGAGCAAATCATGCAGCAGGGTGCAAGTGGCATCGTCTACGGACGCAATGTCGTGCAGCATCCCAGTCCCAAAGGCATGACTCAGGCTCTCATGGCGATTGTGCATCAAGGTGCCAGTGCCGCTGAGGCCCGCCAGATTCTAACAAGAAGCGCATGAAAGAGCTGCGTTTTGGCATCATTGGCCTGGGTCTGATGGGGCGGGAGTTTGCCAGTCTGGCAGCGCGCTGGTTTCACCTTCAGGACCTGGGTGTGCGCCCGGTGATTACTGCCGTTTGTGACAGCAATGCACAGGCTATCGACTGGTTTACCAGACATATTCCCAGTATCACGCTGAAGAGCAGCAACTATCAGGACTTGCTCGAGTCTGATATTGACGCAGTCTACTGCGCCGTACCTCATCACCTGCATCAGCAGCTCTACTGCGACATCATCGCGGCTGGCAAGCACCTTCTGGGTGAAAAACCCTTTGGTATCGACAGGGCTGCCAACGAGGCTATCAACCAGATGATCAAGGCCCATCCTGAGGTGGTAGTTCGCTGCTCTTCAGAGTTTCCCTTTTTTCCTGGTGCCATGGAAATCATTCGCTCACTGCGCGAGGGGCGCTTCGGGCGTATTCTCGAGGTAGAAACAGGCTTTCTACACTCCTCTGACCTGAATCCAGATAAGGCTATTAACTGGAAGCGCATGATTGCCTTTAATGGCGAATACGGCTGTATGGGTGATCTGGGTATGCACGTCATGCATATTCCCGCACGCTTTGCTTGGAAACTGGACAATATCAGTGCGCAACTTTCCAATATCGTTACAGAGCGACCTGACAGCAGCGGCAAATTAGTGCCTTGCGAAACCTGGGACAATGCCACCATTCTGGGTTCAGTAGCACAAGACGGCTACCGCTTTCCGATGACATTGCACACCAAGCGCATCGCCCCAGGTGAAACAAATACCTGGTTTCTAAGGGTTTACGGCAGCAAACGCAGCATGGTATTCTCCACCAAACATCCCAAAACGCTACAGATACTTGACTATGAGGGAACGACGCAGGCCTGGCAACACCACGACTTAGGCTATAGCAGCGCCTACCCTGCCATTACGGGTGGCATCTTTGAGTTTGGCTTTAGCGACGCGCTCTTGCAAATGTTCGCGGCCTTTTGCGATGAGCTTGTACATGGGCCTGACATAGGGCAGCCCTTTTACTGTGTAACTCCGGAAGAAGCCGCCGAGAGTCACCGCGTCTTCAGCGCAGCGCTCGACTACCACAGCAGCACTTAGCTCATGAAAGATATCACCATCGCTGGTCATCTGTGCCTTGACCTCATCCCTGAGTTTCACAGAGGTCATCTGACTCTCGAGCCAGGCAAGCTCACCTCTGTGGGTAACATGACCTTTGCCACCGGTGGTTGTGTGGCAAACGTAGGACTCAGCCTGCTTAAACTTGGCGTATCAGCAAAGCTGCTGGGTAAAGTCGGAGCGGATCTCTTTGGTGACGCGGTCAGGCGCATCATTAGCGAACAGGACCCACAGGCTGCGGATACGCTAAATGTCAGCGCCACGGACGCAACGTCCTATACCATCGTTTTAAACCCGCCGGACGTGGATCGGCACTTTCTGCACAATCCTGGCAGCAATGACAGCTTTGATATCGGGGATATTAATCTCGACGTACTCAAAGGCAGCAAGATCTTTTATTTTGGTTACCCACCACTGTTGAAGCGCTTTTATGAAGATGAGGGCCAGAAACTGGCTGAACTCTTTCGGCAGGTCAATGCACTCGGTGTCAGCACCGCTCTGGACATGACCCTGCCAGATCCCCAAGCGCCTTCAGGACAAATTGACTGGCAACTTTTTTTAAGGCGCGTTCTCCCCGTTACAGATATTTTTGTTCCCAGCCTGCCAGAGTTGCTGTACATGCTCAAACATCCAGACTTTGAGGCTTGCGAAAAGCTACCTCAGCCCGATACCTTGTTATCCGAAGTTTCGGCCAGACTCCATGACCTCGGTGCTGGTATCGTCGGCGTCAAACTCGGTGCACAGGGACTGTACCTGAACTGCGCCACTCGCCAGAGCCTGAGTCGGCTGAGCGGTTTGGCTCTGAACAGTGAACAGTGGGCTCTGCGGGAGGTTTGGTCGCCTGTATTTCAGGTTGAGGTCAAGGGCACGGTCGGCGCTGGGGATAGCACCTATGCTGGGTTTCTGGCTGCCTTACTCAGGCATCTCCCACCTGAAGATTGTGTGAGCGTGGCCTGCGCAGTCGGTGCCTGTAGCGTTGAGGGTAGAGACGCAGTAGGTGCTGTGCTGAGCTGGGAAGACACCGTAGCCCGTATGGAGCGCTGGAGCAGGATACCGCACCAGGCGCCTGCAGACTGGCAGCCCCATCCCTCCGGCAGCTATTTCAGAATAAAAAGCGTATGAGGCAAAGTCTTGCCAGGCAATTCAGTGCTATGCCTCGTTATGCTTTGTGGCTCGCAATTCAACACTATCACACATGCTATCCTAGGTGTGTGAAGACGATTAACGTGAAGACGATCAGCACAATGCTATGTTTTGCCAGCCTGTTGACCCTACTCCTCATGCCCTTTGGCATGGCGCAGGTGACCAACAGTGTCTGGATTGTACCCATTGAGACAGAAATTACCACCGCCACCGCACAATACGTGAAAAGTCGGGTGGAGCGTGCCAATCGGGAACAACCGCTGGCCTTGGTGTTTTACATCAATACGCCAGGGGGTCAGATTCTGGCAGCTGAAAGCATCGTCAACAGTATCCTGCAGCAAGCTCAGGTTCCCACGATTGCGGTCGTTGCCAATGCCATCAGTGCAGGTGCCATTATCGCCATGAGCGCAGAGCAGGTTGCTATGCTCCCCGGCTCAACGATTGGCGCAGCCACGGTGATCAACGCCTTCACCGGGCAAACGGCAGACGAAAAGATTCAGTCGGTCTGGCGCAATCAGTTTCGCTCGGTTGCCGAAGCCCGTGGTCGCAATGCCACGGTCGCCGAAGGCATGGTATCGCAGCGCATTGAAATCCCGGGCCTGTCCACCTCAGAAGAGCTCATTACCCTCTCCGCAGCCCAGGCTGTGGAATACAACATCGCTGACATTCAGGCAAACACCCTGATTGACGCCTTAAATCAGTTGGGCTACAGCGGGGTGGAACTTGAGCGCCTCGAGCCCAATCTGGCGGAGCGCCTGGGCACTGCTTTGAGCAATCCTCTGATAGCGGCTTTACTCCTGGTCATCGGAGTCGGTGGCTTACTCATCGAGCTTCTCTCGCCTGGCTTTGGCTTTCCCGGAATCATCGGTGTGGTTGCACTGGCAGTACTGGCGATCGGCGCCTTTGTGGCAACTCCTGCAAGCATCTTCGATGTCATGCTGATTTTGGGCGGTATGCTGCTATTACTTGTTGAGCTTTTAGTGATTCCTGGCTTTGGCGTGGCTGGAGTGCTGGGTGTCGTCGCTATTATTGCGGGTATCATCCGCATCTTTCCTTTTGAATATCAGTGGGCTTTTGTCCTGGGTTATGCCTCACTCTTTGGTGCAATCCTGACAATTGCTCTTTTTTGGATGCTACCTAATTCGCGGCTTACCAGGGTCTTTGCCCTCTCAACGCGTCTCAGTAATCCTGTTGGTACTGATAGAGAACAGGCGCGTTTGGTGGCCAGCTACGACTACCTGGTAAATCAGGAAGGCGTAGCAACCTCAGATTTGCGCCCTGCTGGCGTGGCCAGATTTGACTCTGACAGGATTGACGTTGTAACCGAGGGAGATTTTATTGCTATTGGCTCTCGTATTAGGGTAGTTTATGTAAACGGCATGCGTGTCGTTGTTCGTAAAATTGAGGATTAATTAAAAGGAGTTTACTATGCCCATCACTTTTCTGATTACCGCCGCTGCGATTATTTTTGCCCTCATTTTCTTTTTCTGGCTTGTCCCGGTTGGCCTGTGGATTAGCGCTTTAGCTGCTGGTGTTCGCGTCGGCATTACCAGCCTGATCGGCATGCGCTTACGCCGTGTGGCCCCCAGCAGGATTATTCTACCCCTCATTAAGGCAGATAAAGCTGGTATCGATGTCGGTCAAAATCAGCTCGAGGCACACTATCTGGCCGGTGGTAATGTTGACCGCGTAGTCGACGCTCTGATTGCGGCAGACAAGGCGCGTATTGCCTTGCCTTTTGACCGCGCTGCCGCCATTGATCTGGCAGGGCGTGATGTACTTGAAGCCGTGCGTGTCTCGGTAAACCCGCGCGTCATCCAGACACCCAATGTCTCAGCGGTGGCTAAAGACGGTATCGAGCTCATTAGTACCGCCAGGGTCACGGTACGAGCAAACCTCGAGCGCTTAGTCGGTGGTGCTGGTGAAGAAACCATCATCGCCCGCGTTGGTGAGGGGATCGTCTCCTCCATTGGTTCTAATAGCAGCCACAAGCAGGTGCTGGAAAACCCCGACGTTATTTCCAAGACTGTGCTTTCCAAAGGACTTGATTCCGGTACAGCTTACGAGATTCTATCGATTGACATCGCTGACGTGAACGTCGGCAAAAACATCGGTGCCATTTTACAAACTGATCAGGCCGAAGCAGATAAGCGTGTGGCCCAGGCCAAAGCCGAAGAGCGCCGCGCTATGGCTGTGGCAGTGGAGCAGGAAAACCGCGCTCGAGTCGAAGAAATGCGTGCCAAAGTCGTCGAGGCCGAAGCCGAGATTCCCAAAGGCATTGCTGAAGCCTTCCGCAGCGGCAACCTGGGTATTATGGACTATTACAACCTGCAGAATATTCAAAGTGACACTTCGATGCGCACAAACATCGCCAGGGCCACCGATGGTGAAGAGTCATAAGGCGCGCCTGCGTCCTGGAAATGAGTCTTCATGAGCTTTGATGACCTGATTCGTATCTTCCTGATTCTCTTTTTTGTGGTCATCCCGATCATGAGGGCCATCAGTCGTAATCAGCAAAAACCTCCCGCACCTGGGCGACCACAGCAACCTCCTGCTGGTAGACAAACACCTCAGGCAGGTCCGTTACCAAAAGGAGAGACCAGCACACCCGTAAGCACTGCCGAAGCAGAGTTTCAGAAAAAACTCGATGAGGCTCGGCGGCGTGTGCAGGAGGCAACAGGCTCCAGACAGGCTAGCACACAGCCTGTGCCCTCACAACCAGCTTCACAAAGCATGCGCCCACCCCCCACACAGACCCAGGCACGTCCCGCCTTTCCTCAAGCTGCCCCGCCAAGCCAGGCACCTCCCCCCCCCACGCAACCAGCGATGCAGGCACGCCCTCAGCAAAGCGCTACAGATTTCCCTAAGATGAGTGATCCCCTTGAGGTCAGTAAACCACTCGAAATACAACGCAGGCCCAAGACCAAAAAGACCCAGGTCATCAAACCCGAAATGCAGGCTACCTTTGTGGTCAATGAAGAAACTGTGCTTCAGGGCATCATCTGGAATCAGATTCTCTCCGAACCAAGAGCTAAGCGATCATGGAGGGCTGTATCGCGACGTCGGTAACCCTTAAACTGCGCAGCCCAAACGAAGCCATCCAACTCTTTGGACACAATGATGAAAATCTGAAAATGCTGCGCCATCGCCTCACAGCTAACGTCGTGGCGCGTGGCGATGAATTGCGACTCAGTGGCTCAGACCAGGCTGTTGCCGAGGCTGAACAGACCTTTCGCTCTCTGCTGGCGTCCATCCGGCGGGGTGAGGAGCTAAGCTTGACAGAACTTAGGCATGCTGATCTACAAAGCCTGCAAACGGCTGATGTGCCTGTTTTTGAACGTTTACCCAAACGCGCTCGTCCCAAAACCTCGGGGCAGCGTCGCTACATTCATGCCATTGCCCAAAACCCCATCTGTTTTGGCATTGGCCCAGCAGGAACAGGTAAAACCTACCTGGCAGTTGCCATGGCGGTACTGGCTTTAAAAGATAAAAGAGTCAAGCGTATTATCCTGACACGGCCTGCCGTCGAAGCTGGTGAGCGACTGGGTTTTTTGCCTGGTGATTTGCAGGCTAAGATCGATCCCTACCTACGCCCTTTATATGACGCTCTTTATGACATGCTCGAGGGTGAAAAAATCGATCAGCTGCTAGATAACGGTACCATCGAAGTTGCCCCGCTGGCCTTTATGCGTGGACGCACACTCAATGATGCTTTTATCATCCTGGACGAAGCTCAGAATACCACCAGTGAACAGATGAAAATGTTTTTAACCCGCATGGGCTTTAACAGCACTGTGGTCGTGACAGGTGACACCACACAGGTAGATTTGCCAGGCAATGTCAAAAGTGGCTTAGCGGAAACTGAACGCATTCTCAAGGATATCGAGGGCATCAGCTTCATTTACTTTACGGAAAGTGATGTGGTCAGGCATCCACTGGTTGCCAGTATCGTCAAGGCTTATGAGAAGAGTTAAGCGCTTGAGGGCGTCACTCCCCAGAGGCGGCCTTTGGATACTCAGCCTGACCTGCATAGCCAGCCTGGCTGCCCTGCTATTTACCGTTTATGGATTAGGTGAGCAGGATAGTTTGGTAGTAGGCGCACCCAGCCCCCAAACCTTTCGAGCACCAGTTGCGGTGGATGTTATCAACCAGCTGGCGACCGAACGAGAGCGCCAAGGGGCACGTTCACAAGTCGAAGTAATCTACACCTCAGACCCCCAGGCACAGCGGCTGGTCATCAATGCCATTTCAACTGCGGGTTTACCTGCCGAGGTCCAGGCTCTGCTGATATCTGCCTATCAGCATCCTGCGGGCGTAAATAGCGACAGGCGCACAGCACTTATCAATGAAGCATTGGACCTGACACCAGGGGAGCAGCGCCGGGACGTGCGCCTTTTGTTAGAGAGTATTTTACTAAGCACCTCTAAACCCAATGACAGCTTAACAGAAGCTGCCAGAGCCGCTGCTGCCGCGGCCGTACGCCCCGTCATGCAGTCACTTCAGGCTGGTCAGGTTATCGTCAATGAGGGTGATACCTTAAGCGCCGATCACCTGCGGGTCATGGAGGCTTTGGGCATATACAGTGCTCGAGCGGACACTAACCAACGCTTACTCATCTCGATTATTAGCTCTCTCCTGCTGGCAACCATACTCAGTGCGCCCTTGCTGTTTTTGTTCCAGCGACTGCGCAGACTGACTACTATTCAATTAAGTTTTCTGGTGCTGATCAGCCTGATTGTAGTGGTGGCTCAACGCTTTAGTTTTTTACTCAATACCAATTTCCTTTTTGTTGCGCTTGTTTGTCTGCTGGTTACCGTGTTGATATCCGAATTGGCTGGCGTCTTGTGGGCAGTGTGGCTGGCAGTTATTATGGCGCTCTTAGAACCCGGCGCACCCCTGTTTACACTTTTTACTAGTCTGATTGCAGGTCTTAGTGCAGCCTTACTAGCACGCACCTTCAAAAACCGCACCTCGGTGTTTTTTGCCGGACTCGCCAGTGGCTTAATTGCCAGTGTCGCCTATGGAGCACTGCTTATCGTTCATGGTGGTGGCCTGACTCTGGCATCTTTACCCAATCTACTGTTAATCAGCGCCGGAGGTTTACTGGCTGGTATCCTTGCACTGGGTCTCTTGCCCCTGGCAGAAAGCAGCTTTGGTTTCCTGACCGAGTTCCGGCTAATCGAACTATCAAACCCCAGTACCCCGCTTTTGCAAAAATTGCTCCTTGAAGCACCTGGCTCGTATCAGCACAGCTTGATTATCTCCAACCTGGTGGAACAGGCCGTCACGAATATTGGAGGTGATGCCTTGCTGGCCCGAGTAGGTGCACTGTATCACGATGTTGGCAAACTAAAACGCCCACATTTTTTTGTTGAAAACCAGCTGGCAGGCGAAAATCCGCACAACCATATCAGCCCACATCTAAGCTATCTGATTATCACCAGTCATGTGCGTGATGGTATTGATTTGCTACGCGAATACAAGCTGCCTAAAGCCCTAGAGCCCTTTGTTGTAGAACATCATGGAACCACCGTTCTTTCTTACTTTTACAAACGTGCTCTTGAAGACAGCGACCGCCTGGACGACCTGAACTTTCGCTATCCAGGTCCCAAACCAAAAACCAAAGAAAGTGCCGTTCTGTTTCTTGCCGATGCAGTTGAATCAGCCTCGCGCAGCTTAAGCGAACCCAGCCAGGGCAGTATTCGCGCCCTTATAGACAGGTTATTTGACATGCGTTTGCAGGATGGGCAGCTTTCAGAAAGCCCCCTGAACTTTCATGATCTGGAGGTCGTTGCCAACACTTTTGAGCGTATGATGACCGCCATTTTACATCGCCGAATCGCCTACCCGTCCCAGGAAGAGATTAAGGGCTTACAGCGTGCTAGAGATAATCGACGAAACCAAGCAGTATCCTCATCTTGAACTCTTAGAGCAGATTCTTGGTGATTACCTTCAGGAAATTGCCATCAAGCAAATCGTAACACTTGTGCTTTGTGATGACAGTATGATTCGCCAGCTCAACCAGGCACACCGCGACGAGGACAGCGCTACTGATGTGCTAGCTTACCCACTTCATGAACCCGAAGATGCTACACTGCCCATAGTAGAACAGCTCGGTGACGTATTTATCAGCGTCGATACCGCAGCAAGACAGGCCGTAACGCATCAGCACAGCAGCACCGAAGAAATCCTTGTTTTGGCGGCCCATGGCATCACCCATTTACGCGGATTCGATCACGAGACGGAGGAAGCGTGGCACGTTTTTCACCAGGCACAGGCGCGGGTGCTCGAGATGTATCAAAATCGCTGAGTCGCTCCCGTTTGCGTGATTCCTTTCGCTTTGCCTATGCTGGCCTCCGCTATGCCTGGCGTAACGAACCAAATTTCCGTATCGAGTGCGGCATTGGCCTACTGGCCTTACTTCTGACCCTGTGGCTCGGAGTCTCGCTGGTGCCTATTCTGCTATGTATCGGCCTGGTGCTGTCACTCGAGCTGATCAACTCCGCGCTCGAGGCAACTCTGGACCTGCTTTCACCTGAATATCACCCTCTGGTCAAAGTTGCCAAGGACGCTGCGGCAGCCGCCGTGCTGCTAGCGTCCGTTATCGCCGTTCTTGTCGGCCTGTGGTGGCTCGGTGGCCCATTATTGGCTAAACTAGGCTTATGAACGCACCAGAAGATCTGCTCATTATTGCCAAAGCAGCCTGGGCACAGGCTTATGCGCCTTACTCGGGCTTTAAGGTAGGCGCAGCTTTACGAACGGCAGCTGGCAGTTGTTTTTCAGGTGCCAATGTTGAAAACGCCTCTTTTGGACTAACCCGCTGCGCTGAGCAAAGCGCTATTCAGGCAATGATCACAGCCGGTCAACGCGATTTTTTGGAAATTGTGGTCTACACTGAGGCGGCTGAGCCAGCGAGCCCCTGTGGCGCCTGTCGGCAGATCCTCTTTGAGTTTAGTCCCAATGCCAGGGTCTACCTGGTCAATCATTTAGTGGAGGTAAAGGCCCTGCAGGTCAAAGACCTCTTACCCTGGGGCTTTTCCTTAGCAAATATCTAAGCTGGTTTCACAAGCTTCTCACTCTCCAGCAGGTATACTCCCATCTGATGAAACCTTTTTTGATCAAGCTCAGTATCAGCCTGGTACTCCTGGCATCTGTCGCCCTGGCCCAGGTACAACGCATCGTTATATTGCCTTTTAATGCCAGCACTAGTATTGAAGCCTACGGCCTGGGGCTGGCAACCGCTTTGCAGCGCAGCCTCAATGGCGTCGATGGTCTTTACAGCCCACCGCTAGGTGATGTGCTCTTTCTGACCAATCAGCTCTTGCAGCGCGACGGGTTCAGCCTGGATGCCATCGTAGCGGCCTTCGATGCTACAACCGTCATCAGCGGACAGCTCAGCAGTGATGGCAACGGCATAACGGTACTCTTAGGACTGGCAGGTCCCGACTTCCCCAGTATTAAGGATATAAGTATCCCAGTTGACAGCACAGAGCCTAGCCTGTTACTCCAAAGAACGCTTGACGCGGTCGTAGCAGAACTGAAGCCAGATTTAAGCAGTGCCGAGCGGAGCAGGCTAGAAAGCCTGGCTGCCCAGATGCCCTCTGCTCCCAGCCTTAATGCCGTTGCCGAGGCGGCTTTGCGTCTACCAGGCAGAAATTTTGCTCAACTGGACGCCGCAGCCCAACTCGATCCGACCTCGAGCTGGGTTTTGTCCGAGTTTGCTCGGGAACAGTTCCTGCAAGGCAATCCGGACGAAGCCTTGCGGCTGGCGCTACTGGCAACCCAGTATGCCCCCCAAGACATCGAAGCCTGGGTAGTCTATGCCCAGGTACTCGCCGAAAGTGGTGACTCTGCCGCATCGGTAGACGCATTTTCCACGGCTCTCGCGATCAACAGTGCCCACGCTCTAGCGCTTGACGGACGCGGTGTGCTGAGTGCCTCTGCTACTGATTTGGAAGCGGCGATTCGGAGCTATCCCAGATTGACTGATGCCTATCTGAACCTGGCCAACTTGCAAAACCAAAGCCCGCAGCGTGCTCTGCAAACCCTGCGCCAGGGCACAGATAAAAACCCCGATTCGCTGCTGCTACACCGAGCTTTTATCACCACAGCTATTGCTCAGGGTGATGCAGCCGGAGCGCTGGCCTACCTGCGCGAGGTCGTGCAACCCTCACGTACGCCCCCAGCAGGTCTCTTTGCTCTAGCAGCCTTCCTTCCTGAAAACCTGAGTTCTGAAGCGCTTAGCATCATTCAGCAAGGTCGCAGCAGCTTTCCACAAAACACTCAACTTGCCCTGGTTGAAGCCCGCCTTTTTGAAGAGCAGGGCAATCTGGCTGCGGCGGAGAGCATTTTACAAGATGCCTTAGGCCAGACAAGCAACCTGGAGGTTGCCAATACACTGGCTATTTTGCAAGCGCGACAGGGCAGGCTGACCGAAGCGCGCACCACCCTGGAAGCTGTCGGTGCTGAGGAAGATACCTTGCAGTTTAATCTGGCCCAAATCTATCTAGAGGCAGGCGAAACTGCGGCTGCTCTTAGCATTCTCGAGCCCCTGGCGACCCGCAACCCAAATGACGCAGAGCTGCTAGCCCTCTACGGTATTGCTCTGGGTCGCGCTGGTCAACTCAGTGCTGCCATCAGCCAGCTTGATCAAGCTCTAGCACTCGAGCCCACCCTGGACCTGGCGCAGCGCGCCAAGTCGCTACTCACAGACCAGCAACAACTGGTCGGAGAAGCTCAGGTTGAAATCAGTGGCGAAGCTGCTGCCGCTTTTAACCGCGGTCTCAGCGCTCTTGAAACAGGTGACCTTAGCAGTGCAGTTTCTGCTTTTAGCGAAGCTCGTGACCTGCAAGATGATCCGCTCATCGCTTTTTATCAGGGCTATGCGCATTATCTGTCAGGTAATCCCCGCGCTGCTGCTCCAGCCTTCCAAAGAGCCCTTCAGGCTTTTCCCCAAAGTGATATCCTGCTCAACAACCTTGGCCTGGTTCAGCTGGAACTGGGACGGCTTGATCTGGCACTGGACTATCTGCAGCAGGCCACCACCATCAACCCCCAGAACGACCAGGCCCATCTGAACCTTGGATTAGCCTATTATCGCCTGGCTCAGTTTGCCAATGCGGTAGAGAGCTGGGAAAGAGCACTAAACCTCAATAGTACGCTTGAAGGCACAGTAGCTGACTTACTCTCAGATGCACGTGCCCGCCTGCAATAGGCGCTGGCAACCTGTCTTGGCTAGACCGGGCTTAAAGCGTTACACTGAGTCATGAGCCACAGCAACATCCTGCTTCGGAGGTACTATGACCATACGCTCAGCGCTGAAAACCGCCCCTGCCTATCACTTCAGTCCTCATCCACAGAGCATCAAGCTTGATCAGAACGAGTCTCCCTATGACCTGCCAGCAGACCTCAGGGCCTGTGCTATTGAGCGCCTTATGGCGCTGCCCTTTCACCGCTATCCAGACCTGACCGCTGAGTCACTACGCGCCAGCCTATCGCGGTATCTGGGCTGGCCCGACCAAGGCATCGTCGTCAGTAGTGGTTCGAACGTGCTTATCCAGGCCTTTGTAAGTGCAGCAGGCATTGCTCAACAGGTGCTGTGCGTCAGCCCGACATTTTCAGTCTATGCGCTACAAGCCAAGCTTCTGGGAGCTGAGTTTCACAGTGTCCCCCTCGAGAGTGATTTTTCCCTGCCGTTAAACGGCCTGCTGGACGCTCTTGCACATGGACGTGGGGTACTCTTTTTAGCCAACCCAGCTGCACCAACAGGCAATCTGCACCGCAGTGAGGAACTCGAAGTCTTAGCGCAAGCGTCTCAGGACAACTGGCTCATGGTCATTGACGAAGCCTATCAGCAGTTTTCAGGTACAGACTACCGATACCTTGTTGAAGCCTACCCACATGTTGTCAGTCTGCGAACCTTCAGCAAGGCCTTTGGTCTGGGTGGGCTACGCCTGGGCTATGCTCTCATGCAAGCACCCTTAGCTGAACAAATCCAGAAAGTCCTGCTGCCATTTTCAGTCTCAGACCTGCAAAGCACCATCGCCCAGGTGGTACTCGAGAACTCTGATTATGTCACCGAGCGGGTCACTGAGTGCCTGGCGGAACGCAAGCGGCTGGCAAGTGCACTTGCTGACCTGGCACAGGTTACAGTCTTTCCTTCAGCTACTAACTTTTTGCTCTTCCGCGTGCCAAACGCAGCTGCCACCTATCAGGCACTACTGGAGCGCGATATAGTTATCAGGCGCCAGGATCATCTGCCATTACTTGAAGGCTGTCTGCGCGTCTCAGTTGGCGCCCCTCACGAAAATACCGCATTTTTAACTGCGCTGGCTGATATTTTACAGGAGGTCGCCCATGTCTAGGTTCGCCAAAATCCACCGCCAGACCCACGAAACCGACATTGCCCTGCAAATAGATCTCGACCAGACAGGCGGCACAATCAACACGGGGCATGGCTTTATTGATCACATGCTCGAGCAAATCATTCGCCACGGGCGCATGTATCTGGAGGTCAAGGCCACTGGCGACCTGCATGTTGACGTGCATCATTTAGCAGAAGACTTAGGAATTGTTTTGGGACAAGCCTTACAGCAAGCACTTGGCGACAAGGTAGGACTCGAGCGCTACGCCGACGCCTTTGTACCTATGGACGAAAGTCTGGCCCACGTGGTGCTGGATATCAGTGGCCGTCCCCATATCAGTTTTGAACCCGTTGGCTTTGAAGGTAGTTGTCAGGGCTTTAACATGCATCATCTGCGGGAGTTTTTTCGGGGCTTTACCAACCACGCCGGGGTCACACTGCACGTGCGGGTACTTGCTGGCATAGAAACCCATCATGTAGCAGAAGCCTGCGTAAAAGCCTTTGCCCGGGCGCTGCATCTGGCCTGCAAGGTTACTTCAAACGACCTGCCTTCAACCAAAGGTCTCTTGTGAGACTTACGTCATGAAAACCGTGCTGATCGACTATGGTGCTGGCAATCTGCACAGCGTCGAAAAAGCCCTGCTTCGCGCTGGCTTTAGCCTTAGCACTTCAGCCGAACCTCGCGTAGCAGCAAATGCAGATGTGCTGGTATTACCAGGACAAGGGCATTTTCGCCAGGTCATGCAGGCATTTTTGCGTTCTGGCTTTGAACCCGTCGTACGGCGTCACGTCGAGGCAAAAAAACCATTTCTGGGCATTTGTGTCGGTTTGCAACTGCTGATGCAAGACTCTGAGGAAGCAGCTGATACACCTGGTCTGGGCATTCTCTCAGGAACAGTCAAACGCTTCCCCGAGGGTCTCAGCGTACCCCAGATGGGCTGGAACCAGCTCGCGGTCACTGGTCAACCCGCCTTGCTAAAAGGGATTTCAGATGGTGCGTTTGTGTATTTTGCCAACTCCTATTTCGTACAGTTTAATGAAAGCTTACCCGGCGCCACAACACGTTACGGTGACACCACATTTCTTAGTGCTGTCTCCTATGGACCCTTAAATGCCACCCAGTTTCATCCAGAAAAAAGTCAGGCGGTCGGCCTGCATATTCTCGACAATTTCCGGCACATTGCCCAAGACTATTGTCCATGAAGCGCATCCTGCTTGGCTGGCTCGGACTTCAGTGCCTGCTTTTAAGTATGGCCGAAGCAGAACGCTGGACGGTACAGGCAGGTACCTTTGAAGATTTTCGTAACGCGCAACAGCTGGTCTCACAGCTTGCCGCTATGGGATTTGAAAGCTACACGGAGTTTTTCATGCTCGAGAACAGACAGTTAGTACGGGTACGCTTCGGCTGCTTTCTCGACCTTGAAACGGCTCAATCCTACGCAGAGCGCGCCAGACGCAGTCTCTTGAGTGAGGTCCTACCACAGCCTATGAGTGACCACGCACCAGTGACAGTCTGCATTCAGCAAAGCGTCGGTTTTATACCCCCAGCCGAGTGGCGCTTGCATGCAGCAACGGCTAGTACAGTAAGCTTCTGGATTCGCCTCGGTGAGGTCACGGGCTTTATCAGCTATGCTGGCGTCTGGACGACACAGCAAGAGCAGCCAGGACCAGTGGCAGAAAGCACAGGGGTCACAGATGAGAGTTTCAGCCAGACAGCAAGCGGACGTATCTTCTTACAAAACCCCCGTGTGCATATTGCAAGTGGTGAATTGCTCTGGCAAAGTCCCGAGGCGGCAGTTATCCTTGAGGATAGTATGATCATTGCTTATCGAATCGAAAGGCGCAGTAACTGATGGCACGCTTTGTTGTTCTGACAGGTTTGAGTGGCGCAGGTAAAACCACAGCGCTGCAGGCACTTGAGGACATGGGCTTTTACACTGTAGATAATCTTCCCCCAGTGTTATGGCAGGAGTTGTATGTCCAGGCGACGGCATCTGGCTACAGCAAAATAGCCGTCGGGATTGATGTTCGCACCAGAGCTTTTTTGCCTACCATCGATGTCAGTTTACATGACTTGCGCCAACAGGGCGTTACTGCCGACATCGTCTTTCTGGACGCTGCCAACGAAGTACTCATCAAACGCTACAATCTGACGCGCCGCACCCATCCTCTGGGTCAGGCACCCCTGCTGGCCGATATTGCTACTGAACGGGACGCTCTGGGCTATCTGCGTGCGCATGCAGACGTCGTGCTTGACACTTCCAGATACAGTCCTCGCGAGCTCGCTGAAAATTTGCAGCAGGTTTTTCAGGAAGGACAGCTTTTCAGACTTAGAATTGTGTCCTTTGGCTTCAAGCGTGGTGTGCCTATTGACGCGGATAATATCTTCGATCTGCGCGCTTTACCCAATCCCTATTACGAGGCAGCCTTGCGTGCTATCGATGGTCGCGACCCGCGTGTTCAGGCCTACGTATTCCAGGCTGCCACACTCGAGTTCTACAGTGACCTGCGCGAGATGATCCGCAAACTCAGCAGCATGGCTCAGACCAGTGGACGCTCGAGCTACACCATTGCGGTCGGCTGCACCGGTGGACAGCACCGTTCAGTAGCGGTAGCAGAGCGCCTGGGACTTGACCTGCGCGACAGCTTTAACACCCATATCGAACATCGCGATGTGGAAGCGGCTCTACTCGAACACCAAAATGGTAGTCATGGCTAAGTCTCTGCAGCGTCTGCACATCATGCGACTCTGGCTCACCCCCGGAATGCGGGTGAAACGTTATGTGAGTATCGCCATCGCCGGTACCGTAATCTTGATCTTTGGGGTCATTACTGGCATGCTATGGCTGCTTCAGGAAAACCGGCAGCTTGTCTCTGAACCCATTGAAACCGTTCTGATAAGCCCTAGCTGGCAATGGCTAGGAGGTTTACTATCTCTGCTTTTGAGCCTGGCAGGCGTGACTATGTCGGTAGTAGCCATCGCACGTTTGAACAGGTCATTATTGTCTAACTGGATGCCTCAGCCTCGTCAGGCTGCTGTGGTCCTTCACCAACGCCTGTCTTTAGCCAAAGGCCCACGCATCGTGGCAATAGGTGGTGGCTCAGGTCTTTCCAATCTTCTGCGCGGATTGCGGCATCACACGTCAAATATCACTGCGGTTGTTACCGTAAGTGATGATGGTGGCTCTTCTGGTCGCCTGCGCAGCGCTTTTGACATGCCAGCACCCGGAGATCTCAGCGATTGTCTGGCCGCCTTATCCGACTATGAATCACGAGTAAGCCGCCTGCTGGATTACCGATTTCAACGCGGTAATGAGCTTCAGGGCCACACTTTTGGCAATTTGCTGATTACCACCCTGACCGAAGTTGAGGGCGATTTTGGTCACGCCATCCGCACACTTAATGCCCTTTTGAACCTTACTGGCGCGGTCTATCCTGCCACACCAGAAGTCGTATCCCTGAAGGTTGTCAAACGCTCAGGGGAAAGTGTCGCAGGTGAAAGCCGCGCCCGCAGCGTCGCTGGGGCTATCGACCGAGTGATGATCGAGCCCAGTCACCCCAGGCCAACACCCGAAGTTCTACAGGCCGTTTTTGAGGCTGACCTGATTGTGCTGGGACCTGGCAGCCTGTTTACCAGTACCCTGCCACCACTTCTGATACCCAGCATCCGACAGGCGCTGCTGGCCAGTACCGCAAAACTGGTTTACATCTGCAATATCATGACTGAGGCAGGTGAAACCGATGACTTTAGCGCCTTTGATCATGTGCAGGCGATTTTCAGGCACGTTGGGCGCTATCCTGATATTGTGATGACCAATAGCACCGTGCTGGATGAAGAGCGTTTGGCAAGCTATGACCAGGAGGCTGCCAGAGTTGTTGAAATTGACACCGTGCGGTTTGCAGCAGCAGGCATCGATCTGCGGAGCCTGCCCCTGCTAGACAAAGGTCCGCTAGCGCAACACAACTCAGCCGAGCTGGCACAACAACTGGTCAATCTAAACCGCCCAGCTGGCACTTATGTCACTAAGGAAGTTCTGATTCAATGATTTCGCTTGCCCTTGCAGTTCTGCTCCATTTTCAAGACCCCATCGGCGACGCCGTCGGAAACGGCAGCTTACAGCCTCCAACTGCCGCAATTTACCGTGACCTGGCAACGCTGGATATCAACGCCTTTACACTCTACGACACAGCTACGCTTAGTTTTGCGCTGAGCTTTGTTCAGCTCGATAACCCTTATGGTTTACCCAATGGTTTTTCGCTACCGATTATAGAACTATACTTTGAAGATACCAAGGCCTCTGCGGGTAGCACAACCTTACTGCCTGGCTCTATGATGAGCCTGCCTGCTGGGCGCAGCTGGCACTACGCCGTAAAACTCACCGGGGACGCGGCTTTGCTTTATCAGGGATTTAATGACGAACCCCCTATCGAGCTAGGCTCCACGCACTCTATATTGCTCGAGCTAGACACCACCACCCTTATGGTAACAACCAGCCTGCCACGCCCAGAATCCTTACGAATCTATGGTATGGTTGGCAACTACACAGCATTTAACGAAACTGGCTGGCAAAGTATCAGCAGCAGTCCCTCGCCCTGGGCCCACTCGAGTGAAACCCAGACTCGTCCTGTTGTCGATGTCCTAACCAGTAGTTTTGAGGCGCAGCAGCAGGCCATTGATACAGGAATCCTACCCCCTATGCAAGTCACCCAAAGCAGCAGCACCTGGCAAATTCTGATGGTGGCAGGTTTACTCATCGCAGTCTTGGGTGTTTTCGCTCGCCATTTCTGGCGCAGGCCAGCACCAGCTATAGCTCCAGGGCCTAACAAAGCTGAGGGCACAGAGCTCGTTACCCCAGAAGCCGATATGCCGGATATAAATGTGGAACTGTCCATCTTTGACAAAGATCTGCCTGAAATACAAAAACAAGATGAGCAGCAGGTACAACCCGAAAACCAGGTACAATCTGAAGATCTTCCTGAAGTCATTGATGTCCGCTCAGAAACCACAGCAAACTCAAGCCCAAAACATGACCTGTCACAACCAGCAGAAGTCAGTCCTGACACAGTCAGCCTGGCTGATCCAAATATCAGCGAAGTTTCGAGTAATCAACAGCAAGACTCAGCTGACACAACAGCCGATTCGCTTAAGGATACGCTCGAGCAGGACGCTATCGATGTATACTCCCTAAAAACCAAACCCAAACTGATAGCAGCGCAGCAACTGGATTTTAAGCAGAGTGACTGGTCTGAGTCTGAAGATACGCTTAGCTGGAAAACCAGCGATAGCGAGAAATCTTCAGGCTAAGTATCTCCAAAGTGCTTTAGTCAGGCTTAGTCACCATAGGTGCCGGTTGACGTCAGCGCAATGTCTTCCAGATGCATGTCAGCACCCACAGCACGCAAGCGTGCATCCAGGTTTTCGTAACCCCGTTCGATATATTCGACACCGGTGATGACCGAAGTGCCATCTGCTGCCAATGCCGCAACCACCAAGGCGCCACCCGCACGCAAATCTTCCGAATGAACCTTGGCCGACTTAAGCGCTTGCCCCTGAATCAGCAACTGACTTTCGCTTAACTGAATATCGGCAGCCATACGTCTCAGTTCATTCACATGGGTAAAGCGGTGTCCAGGAAAGACCCGCTCCTCTATTTCGCTGCTGCCTGACACGGTAGCAAGAAACGCACCCAAAGGTGCCTGAAGATCGGTAGGAAAGCCCGGATACTCAGCTGTAACCACCCGAATGGGTAATAGCTCACCCGTCGCATCAACGACAACCTGGTTTGGATCAAGCTTCGTAAAGCGCACACCCGCTTCTGTCAGCTTAGCTATAACTGCTGCCAGATGACCAAGCTCGAGGTTCTGCAAGCTTACTTTGCCACGACTGGCAGCCACCGCCAGCATAAACGTTCCAGCTTCTATACGATCAGGAATCGCGTGATAATTGACACCATGCAGCGTCTTTACAGCTTCAATCACAATGGTGCTGGTACCAGCACCTTGTATACGCGCACCCATGCGGTTAAGCATGATCGCCAGATCGACAATCTCTGGCTCCTTGGCAGCATTCTCAATGATGACCTCACCCTGCCCCAAGGCGCTTGCCAGCATGATATTTTGTGTGCCCCCAACGGTCGGAGCCTCGAAATGAACATGTCCCTGCAAGGTCTCCAGACGTCGGACACCAAACTCACCAGCATCTTCCGTAACTTCAATACCCAAACTGCGAAATGCCTTGATATGCCTGTCCACCGGACGCGGACCAAAGGCACAGCCACCCGGCATCGCCATACTGGCTTCCCCGCAACGTCCCAAGAGTGCACCCAGAGCAACAAAGCTTGCCCGCATTTTATTAACCAGGTGATAGGGTCCCGAACAATTTCGGATGTTATCAGCCCGAATGTGTAAATCACGGTCCTGCCAGCGTACCTCGGCACCAAAGTGCTCGAGCAATTTATTCATCAAAAGTATGTCACTGAGCCTGGGAATATCACGCAGAATTACCTCTTCACGGGTCAAAAGCGCAGCAAGCATCAGTACCAAAACAGAGTTTTTGGCAGCATTGACCTTTAGAGTACCGCTGAGTGGCGTTCCGCCTTTAACTGTATAAGCACGTTCCAGAACTTTCATGCTTGCATCCTTATCTTAGGTCTCTCAATATCCTGCATAAAAAAAATATGGCGAATGCGTTCTATACACATCATACTCATAGGTAGTGTATCGAGCAACATAACGATTGTCAAGCACTTACCCATCATGCTACAATGAGCTCAGGAGGAACAGCGTGCCTAAACGCGAAAAAAGCAAGCGCTTGCAGGTCGTCATCACCGAGGAGCAGGACTCCTTGCTAACCAAAACTGCATACCAACTGTCCAACCCTGAGCGCTTAATTTCCAAATCAGAAGTTGTTCGCCTGGGAATTGAAATGCTGAATCGTGCCGTAGAGAAAGGCGAGTTGCCTCCTGATATCCTTGACGCACTAAAGCAAGAACCCTGAGTCATGTGTCCCTTCGGGCATGTCAAACATGCTTGCCCTAATACTAGGACCCGAGCAGAAAGTCTGCCACCAATTTTCCCACTTTTTATCCAGCAAGACGTGGCGATCCAGACAAGACGGTATACTTACACGGAATGCTGAAACCAGGTAATGTACTTGATAACCGCTATCTCATCACTGGAGATCTTGGTCAGGGTGGTATGTCCTATGTCTTTAAAGCCAAAGACCAGAACCTCGAGCGCGATGTTGCTTTAAAGATATTACGCCCTCACCTTACAGATACTGACCAGGAACGCTTTCGTCGAGAGATTAAAACGCTGGCACGACTGAACCATCCGGGCATCGTCACCATTTATGATCTGGGATCAGGTCCTCAGGTCTATTTCACGATGGAACTGGTCGAAGGGGGACTTTTTACCGACCTTGGTCCTTTAGAACTTGACCTGGAACCGCTTAGGCAACTTCTGGAAGCTGCCATCACCGTGGCAGAAACGCTTGCCTACGTACACAAACTCGGCATCGTTCACCGCGACTTAACACCCAGAAATATCCTCCTTAACTCGAGCGGTCATCCTAAAATCATGGATTTTGGCCTGGTTCAGCTAGCTGAAAGTACCCGCGAGCTAACGCGTACCGGGCACACCCTGGGTACGCCGCAATATATGGCGCCGGAACAGGCCAGGGGCGAAGCCACCAGCAAGTACACTGATCTGTACGCCTTTGGCGTCGTGCTCTACAAAACAGTCACGGGTGTCAATCCCTTTGAGGCAGACAATGATCAGGCCATTTTGTACCAGCATGTCTATGGTGAGCTGCCCGCCATTCAAGACTATAACCCCTATGTTCCTGACGCCTTATGTCAACTCATAACTGCGCTACTAGCCAAAAATCATCAGGATCGCCCCAGCTCAGGCGCAATCGTGGCAGAGTATCTGCGCAGCATTTTACAGCTTTGCGCACAGCAAAGTAATCTTCAGCGGCTCGCTGGTCCTGCACAGCAAGGTGTCTATCCGACCGGCATGGTTCAGGTCACAGAGCTGAAGCGAATCTGGTCAATTACAGTACCCGAGGGTCCCCAGTGGCCTGCGACCCTCACAGCTGGTCAGGGCTTTGTATTTGCAGGTCTGCGCTCTGAAGAAATCCTCGTCATCCATCCGGCTGATGGCAGTGTCTTTGCACGTTTTTCCTGCCCTGATGAAGTGAATACTGCACCTCTCCTGCACCAAGACACACTCTTTGCCAGCAGCCGTGATGGTAGTCTTTTAGCCTTTGATTGGCCGACGGGTGATTTGCGCTGGCAGGATGAAAAGGCTGGCGCTGTAGGCATCCTTGCTCATGGTCAAAGCCTGTTAGTCAGTACACGCCACAAGACCATTGACAAGCGCTCCTTGAATAGCGACATCATCTGGCAATACCCTACCGAGAGTGCCTCAGCCTGTCCACCAATAGTTCACCAGGGGCATCTGTGCTGTGTCACACATGACGGCTGGGTACATTGCCTTGACGCAAACTCAGGTAAGGGCAGGTTCAAGATTGAACTGGGTACCGTCGCTGCCACCCCTGCCGCCAAGGCAGGTATCCTGTTGCTTCCCGAACGCGACGGTGAGCTGCATGCCTTCGATTTACAGGCGCGCCAGGTGCTGTGGAGCTACAATCTCGAGTCAAGCCTGTGGGCCTCACCCATCACCTGGCAACATTATGTCTACGCAGTATCCTGGAGCAATGAGCTTCATTGCCTGTCACTAAGGACTGGCGACGATATCTGGCACTTTGCGTTGCCCTCCCATGTCACGGCTACACCGATTATCGCCGCAGGGCTACTGTATGTAGTGACGGAAGATGGGGAACTGCTGATTTTTGAAGCTGAGAGCGGTAAGCTGCTGTGGCAAAAACGCCTGCTGCACTCAGCAATTCAGGCCAGTCCGCTGATGCTGGATGACAGGCTGATTATCGCTGCCCTTGACGGCAGTATTCAGGCATATCGCCATCAGCCTAAAACCCAGGCCGATCAGACAGGGACAGTTTCCTGAGACTTTAAACCGTAGGGATTGGCAACGCTCTCAGTAAAAGGCTCGAGATGGAAACCCATCCAGAACTCACCCTCCATACGAGTGAATATAGCACTGCCTGTATAGATGGCCTGCAGAATATCAGACCTGCGTGAATGAATCAGGCTGCGGTCGTAGCGGCTGTGTATCCAGCAGCGATTTTCCTTGACGATGGGTACCTGTAGGTTTGGCTCGACCCGACCATGCAACAAGGTCGCTCCCCGATGCTTCGCGTCCGAGTAAAGGTGCTGCAAAACCGTTGCTTCGTCGCCGCGTTTGGCCTCTACCTGAATGATGTGGCCCTTGTCACCTGGGGTCACCTGATACAGATACCAGCCGATGACCTGCGCCTCTTCGTCTCTAACCAATGAGCCGTGCAGCTCACCCTTGCTCTTAACCTGCGCCATCTCAAACCACTGCCAGCGCAAAAACTCGAGGTCGTAAGCAGGTACAAGTTTGCGTTTTCCAGCAAT
Organism: uncultured bacterium; assembly: GCA_964655595.1. GTDB lineage: Bacteria > Deinococcota > Deinococci > Deinococcales > Trueperaceae > CAZZPQ01. The sequence continues at coordinate 4,825 of CAZZPQ010000018.1, read as the reverse complement.
AGCAGGCAAGTGCTCCAGATAGCTTTCGGGGGTCAGGTCATCTGGACCGAGGCCGGTGTCCTGGAACTTGAGTACTGGCAACAGACGCTTGAGCGGAATATCGAAGAGGTCAGCCGCCCCCCTGACAAGGCTTACTGCTGGACGCGCAGAGCGGTGTGTCAACCTACTGCCATCAAAGTTACCGGTATTGATGAAGCTGAGCCTGCTCCGGTTTATAAGCTGATTAGCCATAAAGCGACTGGGGCGAAAAAAGCGGGTGAAGTTCAGGCTGTTAAGGTGCACCGAGTGGCCGCCCATATTTTCCCACATCAGACGAATACCGTCCGAGCAAGTTTCCATAAAGGTCATATCCTGCGGCCCCATCATAAACTTGCGCAGCAAAAACGCCCCGACCGCCATCGAGCGCACCTCTGGGTCAGCGATCAGCTGGCTACAGACTCCCACACGAATAGGTTTACCTTCAAAGGTCATCCGGCGTACATGTGCGCCGATAAAACCGGCAATCTTCCCATCAGCATCTTCGTAGACCAACGAGGGAATTTCGGGGTCAAGCCAGGGATGCTCAAAAAATATCCGTTCAAAATAGCTGGGAAAGCCCGGCAATACCTCGCGTTTGCCTGAGCGTAGTGTCAGCTCATAAAGCGACGCAACCTGCGGAATATCTTCCCTGGCAAATGGACGAATACCCTTCATGACTGTTAGCTCTCAGCCAGACTATCACTAAGAAACTGAGCAATACTCTCAAGCGTTCTGAAGTTATCAATTTCAAGCTCATCATAGGAGACGCTAAGACCAAATTCAGTCTCGAGCTCGAGAATCAAACTGACCAGCGCCAGCGAGTCTAGCAGTCCGGTTTCGATCAAATCCGTGCCCTCTTCAGGTGCATCTATATTCAGCACCGATGAGAGTATTTTACGAATACGCTCGGAGGTTTCGGGGTCAATGCTGGATGTCAACATAGAAGCAGTATAGCTAGTCACGGCTTAACTCCTCAAATTTGTCTTTGAGTGCTTTACGATCAATCTTGTCGTTAGCATTTTTGGGCAACATATCGTAGTGCATCCACTTACTTGGTATCATATAGCGTGGCAGGACACTGAGCAGTGACCGCTGCAAATCCGCTGTAGTAAGCTTAAGACCGTCCTGCAAAGCATAGGCACAGCAAATAGCTGTTCCTTCAAAGCCCCCCACAGGTAGGCCCACCACTGCACATTCCTTAATAACATCAAGGGTGTTGAGTGCCGCTTCGACCTCACCCAGCTCAATGCGGTAACCACGGCTCTTGATTTGCGAATCCTTACGCCCCAAGCAGTAGAACAAGCCCTGTTCATCCCTGAGACCAAGATCCCCTGTCTTATAGATACGTCCACTATGTCCTGTGCGTGGATCTGCTACAAAAACCGCTGCTGTTTTTTCAGTATCACGCCAGTAGCCTGGACTCAAACCCACCCCAGCGATGCACAACTCGCCAATCTCACCCACGGGAACTTCCTGTAGCGACTCATCCAGAACCAGGAGCTCTTCGCCTTCACAGGCAATACCAATGGAAATCGCCTCGGTTTCGGACTTTGGCATAGCCGGAACAGTATAGTAACTGCTGGCAATGGTGGCCTCGGTAGGTCCGTACAGATTGCTAAAAGTCACATGCGGCAGGCGCTCCATGAAGTGCATGAGCGTGGGCGTTGGCATCGGCTCTCCACACCACAAGAGGCGTTTCATAGCAGGAAAATCTCCGGCTGAGACGACCTTGAACTTTGCCATATGAGTGAGCGTACTCGGTACGGAAAACCACTGGGTCAGTTCAGCTTGCCGGATGAAGTCTGCCAGTTTGTTGGGCAACAGGTTCAATTCTGGGGGCACCATATGAAGTTCAGCACCCGCAGACAGCGTTCCGTAAATATCGAAGGTCGAAAGATCAAAATGCAGAGGCGGATGACCGGAGACACGCTCGCCCGGGGCGGTCTTGAAGTAGTTACGCGCCCAATCCACAAAGTGAATGACATTCTGGTGACTGATCACCACACCTTTTGGCACACCCGTAGAACCCGAAGTAAAAAGCAGGTGTGCCGGATCCTGAGACGTCGTCTGACAGCTAAGCGCGCCGTCACTAAAGCGCATCACATCCGGCAGGGCAAAGCTGGTCTCAAAACCCGTGCTGCGAATATTTTCAGGCTCGAGTGTACCCACCACCACCCCGGCAGGAAGCAAGCCCTGAGCAAAAAGATCATCTACCAGTGGTGCAGCTGACACCTCAGTAAGAAAAACCTTAGGCTCGGATGCCTGGGCTATTTTGGCAACCCTGGCAGCAGGGCTCGAGGTATCAATCGGCACATAGATAGCGTCAGCCTTGAGAACGCCCAACATCGCCAACACCGCCGCAGGCGACTTGGACATAAAGAGACAGACCCTGTCGCCACGCTTGACACCAACTTCCTTCAGGAGCCTTGCCAGACGGTTGCTCTGGGTCTCAAGCTCTCCGTAGCTGATGCGTTCGCTGCGCAATACAATCGCCGTCGCCTCAGGGCGCTGCTGCGCCTGCACCGTAATATAGTCCTGAAGGCGCTCGGTCATGCTGTGACCCTCTCAAACACCCGCGAAATATGCTCCAGCTCCTCACGCGAAGGCGGAATATCCAGAATAAAAGTCTCAAAACCCAGCTCTGCGTAGCGCCTGACCTCGCTGGCAACTACCTCATAGCTACCCACCAGATAAGGACAAAAAGTCTTGTAGTTCTTAAAGGGACCTAACCAGTAGGGATTCTCCTCGCCCACCGGCCTCTCTCCCAGCTCCGAGAGTTGCTTGTGCCAATGAGAATCTGACACTTTCATGGCCAGACCGTGAATAACCTGCCCCTTGCGGTCTTCTGGGAACCTCTCATAGGCTACCTCCCAGGCGGCGCTGCTGCTATCTCTGGCAATGATGCCCACGCGTACCCCCGGGGGGGTCGGCTCCTGCTGCCTGCTTTCTTCACCGGGGGGCTGCGGGTACTTCACTGCTGTCGCACCGATGGCCCGAGCCGCTTCAATACCCGCTTCAGATGAGCCTGAGATCAAAATGCCCGGGTATAATTCAGTCGGCAAGGCCGGGGTCATCTTGAGGTTTTTTACCTGATAGTACTTACCCTCAAAGGTCACCGGCTCTGTCCCAGCCAGCAGGGCCTGCATAATCCGGGTGTATTCGGTAGTCCGCAGATAACGGTCATCATGCGGGGTATCGTCTCCCAAGGCGATAAGGTCATTCTTAAAGCCCCCCGCCAGCATGTTGAGGTACAGTCGGCGCTGATACATGTGTCCCAGTGAGGCCACCATTTTGGCTGCCGTGTAAGGATGCATGTAGATGGGTTGAATGGCGACCAGGGGCGCTAAACGCTCAGTATGTTGCAAGACTACCTGCGACACCAGCCAGGGATCCACCAGGCCATTATCGGTGTAGACCAGCATCCCCACACAGCCAGCCTCTTCACTCCAGCGGGACACCTGAATCACCTGCTCGAGATAGCTCTCTCTGGATAGATCCTTGGACTGTGGACAGGTTGAAAATATCTGCAAGTTCATCATAAACCTCAATTAACGTCGTATGCCCAGCTTTAGCACTCATTGATGCGATCACTGATACAATCGCTTGTGCGCCCCACCAAAGCATGTACAGTGTAGCGCTTCATACCATCATAACGCTGTACTATTTTTTGCGTTCTTAATCATCGCTTAAGGCTGCCTCAGACAACTCAGCACTTGTCTCATCGACATCCACCTTCATCACTTCTCGCAGCACAGTGGTGGCAAAGGCCCCCTTGGGCAGAAAAAAACTCAGCTCCAGCCCCTCCCGATGGGCGCTGACTGACACTTCAGCAAAGACCAACCGAGACCAGCGGCGATCACCGTGCCGAGCGCGAAAGTCCTGCCAGGAAAGATCATACTCTTTGAGTAAAGCCTGCTCGAGTTCTCCGGCCTGCGCCTCAGACACCTTGATCTTTTTGCCGTACAGGGGCAGGGTAGCACTGACCTCAAAGCGCTTGGCGCGCTCCGCTTCAAGCTCACTATCCACCCTGAACACACCACCGGTATCGTGCTTTTTGGCCCAGTCGCCCAGTACCAGGGAATCGAAGTAACCCCGCTCAATCCGCTGTGCCAGAAGCCGGTTAAAAAGTAGCGACTGCAAGGCCGAGATAAAAAACCTCTTCAGGCGATGTCCCCCAGGAATCTGCTCCCCCTTTAGCAGCTTATAGCCATCCACGGCATTTCTACCAAAGCGCCCAAAACGCTGCGGACCAAAGTAATTGGGCAAACCTACCCGTTTGAGAAACGCCAGCACCTGCTGCGAGTGAGCCAAAGCGTCCGCTGTAGTCTCACGAACCACAATCCGAAAGTGATTCCCTGCCAGATGCCCGATACCCAGCTTGTTTTTATGGCGACTTTGCTCCAATACCCTGACCTGCTCCATACTGTCAAAGACACGCAAAGCTTCGGCCTGCGCATTCGGAACGCTCAGCCATTGCCGGGTTACCGCATATTTATCCTTGAGACCGGCAACCCCGATGGCCTTCTCACTCACGCCCTCATTCATCAGCGCCAACACCAGGTCACGTGTGGTCAAACCGCGCTTCTCGAGCAGGACATAGGCATGCGAACCTGAACCCTGCGGCTCGTAGAGCGGCACTTCAGTTACCTGAAAATCCTCTGGCTCTGCTCGAATCCGACCACCACAGCCTGGTAAATTCGCACTCACGGTAGGAAAATCCGACCACCTGAAAGTCAGCGCTGCTTCAACATCTGCCTGCATTCATGCAGTGTACACCCTCAGCCAGTGACGCAGACTCGCTGAACAA
>CAZZPQ010000017.1:0-35481 GCA_964655595.1 uncultured bacterium | reverse complement strand
AGGGGTTGTGGGGTCATTAGCTGGGGTTTAATACCGAGCCCGATAAATTGCTTAAAGATTTAAAAAGCACGTCCCGCTTCCTAACGCTCTGCTCGGGATAAATCATTAGGTTTACCCCGATGATTTATCCGGAACCGGTATAACTGTCTGAATACTTTGCCAAGGATTCAGACAGCGACCCAGCATGACACACGGGTTGAAAACTGGCTTAAACTGCAAAACCATGCATCATTTTTACTTTGGTAACTCACTGGGCCTGTTATTTCTTGCCATAACCAATAAGGTAGTGTTCAGTACCAGTCTACCGGCTACAATAGTATCTGGTAGGTTAAAAATACAGCTCTGGCAGAACTATAAAGACAGTAGTTTGTGCATACATACACGGGAGGACGACAGTGAAGCCTTTATGGACCCCTTCAGAAAAGCGTATCAGTCAAACAAATCTCACTGATTTTATGCAAGCGGTAGAAGACTCTTGTGGCGAGCACTATTCCAGCTATGAAGAGCTACATCGGTGGTCAGTCACTGACCCAGAAGCATTCTGGGCGTTTTATGCAGCTTACGCCCAATTCCGCTTTAGGCAGGGTTCCAGGCGCATTATGAGTGATGATGCTATGCCCAAAACGCGCTGGTTTGAAGGTGCGACACTGAACTACGCCGAGCATTTGCTTTTTCCTCAGGGTTTGTCAGAAGCAGAGCAGCCTGCCTTAATTTGTGTAACGGAGAGTGGCGTAACCGAAGAGTTGAGTTATGCGGACTTGCAAAAAGCTGTAGCTCACTGTATTGCTGCCATGCGCCGTGAGGGTATTCAGGCGGGAGACCGCGTAGCAGCCTTTGCCACCAATACGCCAGAAACAGTTATCGTCTTTCTAGCCTGTGCCAGCATCGGCGCTATATTCAGCAGCTGTTCACCTGACTTTGGACAAGACGCGGCCTTGTCCCGTTTTGCGCAAATAGAACCTTTGTTGCTTTTTGCGTCACCGCTGTACTGCTATGGGGGCAAGCGTTTTGATACCAGGGCAACCATCGCGGCCCTCAGCTCGAGCATTTCCAGTCTCAGACGAGTTATCATGTTGCCTTACCCAGGTGAAGCCGCTGGGGTTGAAACGGATTTTAGCAACTGGCACGACTGGTTGGTGCAGCAGGATACTGCTCTCGACTTTGCCGCCTTGCCCTTTGATCACCCTCTGTACATCCTCTTTTCCTCAGGGACGACAGGCCTGCCCAAAGCCATTGTGCACCGTGCAGGTGGTGTTTTGCTCAAGCATCACTGTGAGCAGCGCCTCAACTGCGATATTAAAGCTGGTGAGCGGGTATTATATTTCACGACCTGCGGTTGGATGATGTGGAACTGGCTCATGTCAGCTTTGGCACAGGCGGCCACAGTGGTGCAATACGAAGGTTCACCTGGTCATCCGGACATGGCGGTGTTGTGGAAATTAGTCGAGCGACACAGCATTGGCTTTTTTGGTACCAGTGCGCGTTATCTGCACGGTTTGCAGGCACAAGGGGTAAGCCCCCAGACTGAGGCTGACCTTTCCAGCCTATGCACTATTGCCTCGACCGGTTCGCCACTCTCGCCTGCGGGTTTTGAATATGTATACCAGCACATCAAAAAAGACGTACATCTCGCCAGCATTGCAGGTGGTACGGATATTGTATCTTGCTTTATGCTGGGTGTGCCGACCAAAGCAGTCTATGCGGGGCAAATTCAAGGTCCGGCCCTGGGGGTAGATTTGGCAGCTTTTAGCCCCGAGGGAAAGCCAGTCGTTGGGCAACCTGGCGAATTGGTATGTCGTCAGCCCCTACCTTCGATGCCGCTCAAGTTTTGGAATGATCCAGACTATGAGCGCTACCAGGACGCCTATTTTGATACCTATCCGGGGGTCTGGCGGCATGGTGACCTGATTGAGATAAGCGAGCAAGGCGGCATTATTGTGTATGGACGCAGCGATGCAACCTTGAATCCGGGTGGTGTGCGTATCGGTACAGCAGAGGTTTACCGACCTCTGGAATCCATCCCAGAGGTCGTTGAAGCCTGTGCAGTAGGCAAAAAAGACCAGGCTGATGAGGAAGTCTGGCTTTTTGTTGTATTGCAGGAGGGGCTCGAGCTAACTGAAGACCTCATAGCGCTCATTCGCAGGCAAATTCGTCAGCAAGCCAGCCCACGACATGTACCTGTCAGAGTGATGCAGGTATCACAATTGCCCCGAACCCGTAGTGGTAAGGCGATGGAGATTGCCGTGTCGCGACTGGTCAACGGCCTGGATGTCCCCAATCTCGAAGTTGTGGCGAATCCGGAATCCTTGCAGGAAATTATGTCGGCCATTAGCTAGGGGCAGCCATGGCTGCCCCTAGCTAATGGCTGCCCCTAGTTAGCACAATACGGTTTTGCTAGTGTTTAGCCCTTGACGGCACCTGCTGTCAGACCTTCGACAATCCGTCCCTGGAAAATCAGCACCAAGGCAACCAGCGGTATGGTCACAATAAGCGCGCCAGCCATGATCTCGCCAACGGGCTCTTGTCGGGCAATCTGTCCCGAGAGATTGGCAAGGGCGACTGGAACAGTTTGATTGTTAGGCTGCGTTGCGGTAAAGGTTAGCGCGAAGAGATACTCGTTCCAGGCGTTGATAAAAGCCAAAAGCCCAGTTGTGACGAGTGCGGGTGCAGTAAGTGGCAGTAGCACGTACCAGAATGTTTGCATGAAAGTGGCACCGTCTACCTGTGCTGCCTGGAGCAGTGTGGTGGGTAGTCCCTTGAAAAACGCCGTTAGTACCCAAACTGTAAAGGGTAGCGTGAAAATCATGTAGGACAAAACCAGACTGACATTGACGGGTAGACGCAGGAAGGTAATGACCGCATAGAGACCTGCGAGTACAGCGACCTGTGGAAACATGGTCATGGCAAGAATAGCGTAGAGAGTTGGTGAGCGCCCACGGAAGCGCATTTTGCCAAGGGCAAAACCAGCAAATGAGCCTATCACCAAGCTGATGAGAGTGGCACTGCTAGCAATGATAAGGCTGTTAAAAATGCCCTGAATAAAGCGCGGATTACTCAGTACCGCCTGAAAGTTGACCAGCGTGGCATTTTGTGGCCAGAAGGTTGTGGGGCGACGGATCAATTCGCTTTCTGCCTTGAGTGAGGATACCAGTGCCCAGTAGAAGGGAAACATGAGGTAAATGAAGATGATGACAATGAGCAGGTAAAAGAAGATGTTACTGATGAGTTTGCTTTGTTGTTTAGTCACTGGAATCCACCCCCAGAACACGAATGTAAAAAATGGCAAAGCCAAAGATGATAAAGAAAATGATGACGCTGGCGGCTGAAGACAAGCCGACGTCGCGGTTGCTGATCAACATGTCCTGAGCGAAACTCGCCATCGAGTAGCGCCGCTCACCAAATACGACCTGAAACAAGTCAAAGACCCGTAGGGCGTCAAGTGTTCTAAAAATAAGGGCAACAGCAAGTGTGGGGGCAAGTAGCGGCAGGGTGATGGAGAAAAACTGCCTTATTTTGCTGGCGCCATCGACATTTGCAGCTTCGTAGAGTTCACGGGGAATGGTCGCCAGACCTGCGAGTAGTAGCAGTGCCATAAATGGTGTGGTCTTCCACACGTCGATCATTATGATGCTGGGAAGCTGCAAGGCGGGTTCCGTGAGAAATCCCGTGTTACCATCGGTAATTCCCAACAGATTGAAAAAGGCATTAAAAAAGCCACTACGATCCGACTTGAACATCCACTCCCAGATGAGGGCAGAAACAACTGTGATAATCGCCCAGGGAATAAGCATGGCTGTACGCATAATATTGCGCCCAAAAAACCTTGCTGCCAAGGCCAGGGCGATGATCATACCCAGTAAGGTTTCAAGTGCAACCGTAACCACGGTAAACACTACTGTGTCAATCACGGCATTGACAAAGCGGGCATTAGTTGCGCCCAGAACGTAACGGTTTCCGAAAATGCTGTACTCACGCACCCTGTCAAAAGAGCGCTCGGTATCGAGTCCACGCAGGAACAGGCGTGAGTTTTGATAGACGCGCTCACCAGCATCGTTCAATTCGTAGGGTATAGCCCGCCAGGTGAAGCTTAGTAGGTTGGAGTAATTGCGAAAACCGACACCTTCGGTCGGCGTTGCACTAGCAAAGCGTTCATTGGTAAAGCTCGAGTAAAATACGCGACCCAATGGATAGATGGCAATGATCACCAGAATGACGATGGACGGAATGAGTAGAAGCCAAGCCGTGCGCTCTTCGGACTTTGCCAAATCCGAAACCTTTGTTTTGGGACGCGCTACGTTTGTATCGGTTGTAGCCACATCTCACCTCCCAGAAAATCCGACATTGTTTGTGACAGTCTAACCTATTAGCGAGTAGGTTTCCAAATTTAAATGGTATCTAAATCTCTTGATTGGTTTAGTAGGGTTGCGTTTTGAAAAAACAGGTATTACAGCTAGCCTTTTTGAAAAACAGGCTAGGGTTGTGTGACCCTAGCCTGTATCGAAATTCGACTACTGGATTTAGGGTTGACCGGTAGGCAGGCTGAGCAGTTCCTGCAGGTCAAGCTCGAGAATCGCCAGCGAAGTAGCGGCATCTTCCTGTCCGGTCAGTACGTCATGCACAGCACTGAAGAACAGGCGTGAGGTTTCACCATAGCGGGGTGCGCTGATGGTGGATGGGCGAGCTACAGCATTCTGGAACACAGGCAGCAGGTCATTAAACCAGCCAACCTGGCTTTCGAGCAGGGCCGGGTCATCGTAGACGGCTTCGATGGTGGGCAGGTTGCTCTGACGCAGGGCGCGCTCGAGCTGGTTTTCGTAGTTGCTGACATAAAGAATGACATCAGCAGCAACGGCCGGATTGTTGCCATATTTTCCGGCTGCCAACTGCCAGCCACCCAAGGTTGCAGCTGGTGTGCCATCAGGACCAGCTGGTAGGGTGGTTATCCCAATGTTGCCAGCGATAGCACTATCATCACCTTGACCCAGGACATAGGCGTAGGGCCAGTTGCGCATAAAGGCTGAGTTGCCAGTCTGCCAGACACCACGAGCATCTTCTTCCTGGAAGCCGGTGCTACCTGGAGGCGAGATGGTACCTACCCAGCTGGCGGCCATTTCAATAGCTGCTACAGCATTGGGGTTGTTAATGGTGATGACACCGTCAGGCTCGATAATCTGGCCGCCGCCGAAGCTGGCCACCCACTCGAGTGCGTCGCAGGTCAGACCTTCGTAAGCATTGCCCTGCCAGACAAAGCCCCAGAAGTCGGCATTGCCCTTAGCGCGCTCGCCAGCCTGAATGGCGGCTGACATTTCTTCAAGCTCAGCCCAGGTCGCAGGAGGACCGCTGAAGCCATACTCTTCCAGCAGGTCTGCGCGGTAGTAGAGTAGACCTGCATCGGTGAAGTACGGAATACCGACTAAGGCACCATCTACCGTGTTGTTTTCCACGATAGCCGGGAAGAATGCGGCGACAGCCTCGGTGAAGCCGTCATAGTCATAGAGATTGACCAGATGCTCAGCCAGGTCACCAGGCCAGATGACATCAATTTCAAAGATGTCAACTTCCTGAGACTGTGCCTGGTAATACTGCAGGTAGAGGCCCAGGCGGTCGGTGGCAGACTCAGGACCCGCAATAACATTGACTGTGACGTTGTAGTCAACGCCGTCAATGGTATGCGGATTCATGTCCATGTATTTTTGAACAATACTCTGACCGAACTCCACATCGGCGGAGCGGTTACCTGTCATCCAGGTCACCGTGACATTTTGCTGTGCAAACACTGCTGTCATCAGAAGTAGCACAAGCATTACAAACAGCTTTTTCATTTCTTCACCTTCCCTAAAGATGTTTTGCTTCAACTGATTACTGTGGAACGTGCAAGCTTTGGTGTACCTGACTTGATCCGCCAGTTATTCACTACAACAAAACGGCTATGGTAGAAAATAATCTGGGCAATCAGCTGGCGCTATGACTATACCAGTATTGCATTGGATTATGCAAGTGGGAGAGCTTTAACCAAGTCTGTAAAATATGGGAATTCGTCCGAATTTGCAAGCGAAAAAGAGAGTATTTTGCTTGCAAATTGTATTTTGTATTACAAAAGCGTATAAAGTAAAAATTAATGTGCACACATTTGGTCTATAAGAGTTTTTTGGCCAGCGAAGTTCAAAGAGCCTTGGCTTGCCGACAAGTGACCCGATTTCCTACGAGGAAAGTTCTATTTCGAGGAGGATTAAGTGGGAGTTGGACAACTGCTTTTTGAAAGCTTATCCAATTTGGCGAGTTTAGTAAGAGGGAAAATCTGACACCATTAAGTATTAAGTAAAGTGGGGGTGTATGGGTACGGTTGAACGAAAATCATAGTCGGAAGTTTAGGTGAGTGCTTTGCCTGCGAGCTGTAAAATGAGTTGTTGTAAGGCGATTTCCTCAAAAGGTTTTGCCAGAACATGGGCCTTGGGCCTGGTGAGGCGCTCGAGAAAACTACTTATCTTAAAACTTTCACTCAGCAGCACGATGGGAATATGACCTCGCCCAGGCAGCTTTCGAACACTTCGCACAAAGTCCCAACCCTCATCCTCATACTCATCAACAACAATGGCTTTTGGGTGTTCTTCATCCAAGTACTCCAAACTTGCGGCGTAACTACCAACGAGGTGGGGTCTAAGACCGGCACGCCACAGTGAAAGCCTCAGTAGTCGCAGCATGGCACTGCTGTGCGATACAACCAGGATAGTTGGATGGTCAAGCTGGTAGGGCGCAGCCTCGATCAGCTCGAGCTCCTCGAGCACATACAGCAGATGATAGACCTGACTTTCGGATATGTCGAGTTCGACGGCGATGCTTATAGCTGAGCGCTGCCCATCTACGTGTCCCAACACATCCCAGGCACCCTCTGGCAACTCGACAGTGGTGGGGTCGCCTACCCGCTTAAAAATAGCATCTGGTGCGACGTAACCGCGCTTCAGATTGTCCATTCGACCAATGACTTCCATGAGCAGCATCATAGTGTCAAAGCTGTGTTCGGTAGGTACTTGCGAATCACCTGGAAAGCGCTCGGCAAAATGAAAATCACCTCTGCGCCATAGCATCAATTCTGTTAGAACCTCGCATATCTGGCTGTGTAAAGCCTGCTTGAGATCATCTTGCTCGAGATAAGCCAGGGCAACGGCGGTGAGACCCAAAGGTGTACCAGCATTTTCTCGTTTTTGCTTGAGCAAGATATGCTGCACTTCATAGCTGGTCAGTAGTTCCATGCGCACTAGCACTTCGCCCAGGTGCACACCTGGCGTTATGTGCGCATATTGAATTTTGCCCATCTCAAAATACAACCTAGCCCGTTTGTCTTGGTTACTGACGGTAAGAATACCGGATTTCATACCAGTTGCCAGAATCTGACAGACATTTGAGAGAGGTAGATTTTTCAGACTACCCTCAACCATAACTTCAGTGTAGCGCGACTTGGCGACTTTGGTGATGGTGAAGTTCGCATCTGTAGTTTATGTCTCACCATGGGTAGTGGTTCAACAGAGACTGCTAATGTTTGGGTAGAAGATGTCTGATTCCCATGAACAAGGGGTTGCAACCCCTTGTTTGCACCAGTGGCAGTTATGATTGAGCCACTACCTCACCATGATCAAAACAGCATGTAGGGATCTGAGCTTTTTGGCTTTATGAGTCATACGGGTGGCGCCGAGTTATATGCTTTCGGAGCTCTAATTGTGTAGACTAGAGTCAAATGTTTGAACCAAGTACAAAAAAGCATGTTGTGTTGATTGAAGGCTTGCGAACCCCTTTTTTGCGTGCAGGTACTGACTTTGCCGAGCTTATATCCTATGATCTGGCACGCGAGGTGCTCAAGGGCATTCTGGTGCGCAGCCAGCTTTCTGCCGAGATGGTTGACGCTGTGATCATGGGCACAGTGGTGCAAAATACCAGTACGCCCAATGTTGCGCGGGACGCTGCCCTGGCTGCAGGATTGCCAAAATCCGTACCTGCGCATACCGTGACGATGGCCTGTATCAGTGCCAATAAAGCGATAGCCGAGGGGGTTGCCAGCATCCTTACCGGACAGGCAGAGATAGTGCTCGCTGGTGGTGTAGAGGTACTTAGTGATGTGCCTGTAGGCTTTAAGAAGGAGGTGCGCAAGAAGTTTTTTGAGTCACGCAGGTACAAAAATGCGCTCGAGTACACGAATTTCCTAAAAGGCATCAAGCCTGCTGACTTGCTGCCCATTGCTCCTGCCATCGCTGAGTTTTCTACTGGTGAGGTCATGGGGGAGAGTGCGGATAAGTTGGCTGCGGCTTTTGGGGTATCTCGTGAAGCTCAGGATGCCTTTGCACTTAAAAGCCACCAGTCAGCGGCGCAGGCAACCGCCGAAGGCAAGCTGGCTGCGGAGGTATTGCCGACTGCATTGCCGCCCGCATTCAAGCTCACCCTACAGGATAATACCTTCCGTGCCGATAGCAGTCTGGAAGCGCTGGCAAAGCTGAAGCCGGTTTTTGTGAAGCCCTTTGGCACAGTGACCGCGGGGAACTCGAGCCCTCTGACGGACGGTGCAGCCGTGACCCTGCTGATGTCCGAGGAAAAAGCCACCTTACTCGGTCTGAAGCCAAAAGCACGGATACGTGACTTTGTCTTCGTAGCCCAAGATCCGTCTGATGAACTCTTACTGGGTCCGGCCTATGCGGTACCAAAGTTGCTGGCGCGCAATGGTATTCAGCTTGCTGATATCGATGTATTGGAAATACATGAAGCCTTTGCTGGGCAGGTGCTGGCGGTGATTGCTGCGCTCGAGTCCCAGAGTTTTGCTCGGGACAAGCTGGGGCTGAAGGACAGGGTTGGTGTAGTTGATATGGATAGGCTGAACACCTGGGGTGGTTCATTGTCTCTGGGGCATCCCTTTGGTGCGACAGGAGCGCGCTTGGTAACGCAGGCTGCCAACCGCTTGCAGGCTGAAGATGGGAAGCTGGCCTTGGTAACCGCCTGTGCTGCCGGAGGTTTAGGACATGCCATGCTGCTGGAAAGGCTGTCATGAATTTTTTTGATGTTCACAAACAGGATGGCTTGATGCTTATCTGGCTGGATCAGCCTGAGTCGAGGGTGAATACCCTTACGCAGGCATCCTTGCGGGATTTTGGAGCCTTGTTGGACGACTTGCAGCAGGATGCTGAGCTGAAAGCCGCAATCCTGTTAAGTCGCAAGCGCGACAGTTTTATTGTTGGGGCAGATATCAAGGAGTTTGCCGAATTCAGTACGCAGGATGAAGTGCTTAAACTCATTCACGAAGGTCACGCGCTTTTGAGGCGTCTGGAGTCATCCACTAAACCGGTCCTAGCCGCCATTCACGGTGCCTGTGTCGGTGGTGGACTCGAGTTGGTTATGGCCTGCCACTACCGCCTGGCATCGTCTCACCCAAAAACTGTGCTGGCATTGCCGGAGGTCAACCTAGGACTTTTGCCAGGTCTGGGTGGTACGCAGCGTTTGCCGCGTCTGGTAGGTTTGCAGACTGGGCTCGAGATGATACTGACAGGCAAAAATCTTTATGCCAAGCCAGCGCTTAAGGCTGGTTTGGTTGATGCACTTATCCATCCTGCGGGTCTTGTCGAAGCAGCGAAACAGGCTGCGTATGGGCTTGTAAGTGGCTCTTTAAAGCGCCGTGAGCGCAAGGTAAAACTTAGAGATTCACTGCTGGAAAAAACACCGCTCAACCGTGTGGTATACAGCAAGGCTGCTGAAAGTGTGCAGCAAAAAACGCGGGGTAACTACCCCGCAGCCACCAGGATTATTGAAGTGGTGCGTACTGGTTTGACAAAAGGTAGGGCAGACGGGCTCGAGGCTGAAGCCAAGGCATTTGCCGAACTCGTATTTACGCCGCAGTCTAAAGCGCTCCGGCATCTGTTTTTTTCCAAGCTTGCCTGTGAAAGAAATCCGCTTAAAGAGCAGGTGAAGCAGGTAACGACCGTGGGGGTGCTGGGTGCAGGTCTGATGGGTAGCGGTATCGCTCAGGTTAGCGCTCAGCGTGGTCTTGAGGTGCTATTAAAGGACATTAAGCTGGATTATGCTGCCAGGGGTAAAGCCGCCATCCACCGCGATGTCAGCAAGCGTGTGGGCAAAGGGATGACAGCCTTTGAGCGGGATCAGCTGATGTCACGGCTGACCATCACCGAGAGCTACGGAGGGTTTGACGGTGTGCAACTCACCATCGAAGCGGTACTGGAAACCCTGGAAATGAAACAGGAAGTCCTCCGCGAGGTTGAGGCTGTAGCACCTGAGGGGCACGTCTTTGCCAGCAATACCTCGAGCATTCCCATTCAGCAGATCGCGGCGGCGTCCCGACATCCGCAAGCTGTTTTGGGTATGCATTATTTTTCGCCAGTACCTAAAATGCCGCTGCTGGAGATCATCCGTACCGAGCAGACGGCGGACTGGGCGCTGGCGACCGCTATCGAGGTCGGCCTGCGGCAGGGTAAAACCATTATCGTGGTGGGTGACAAGCCGGGTTTTTATGCCAACCGGATTCTCGCCCCTTATATGAACGAGGCGCTGCTTCTTCTCAAGGAAGGCGCAGCAGTCGATACTATCGATCAGGCTATGCGCGACTTTGGTTTTCCGGTCGGGCCGCTAAAACTCATCGACGAGGTCGGTATGGATGTTGGTGCGCATGTGACATCGGTGATGGCCCCACTCTTCGCCGAACGAGGCATTGAGCTGGTGCAACTGCAGATGGATGCCCCAGGACTCAAAGGACGCAAGAGCGGCAAGGGTTTTTATCTCTACGAGTCGGGCAAGTCTAAAGGCGTCAATCAGGGTATCTACCAGTATTTTGGTGGGGGGGAGCGTCGTACCATTTCCAAGACTGAGATTCAGGAGCGACTCTTTTTAGCTATGGTCAATGAGGCAGTCTACACACTCCAGGAGGGTGTGATTCAATCCACTAGAGATGGTGATGTGGGTGCGGTCTTTGGCATCGGCTTTCCCCCGTTTTTAGGCGGTCCATTTTTCTACCTGAACCAACAGGGTTCAACGCAGGTACTGAGCCGCATTGAAGCGCTTGTCTCACGCCATGGTGCACGCTATACACCTGCTGCTTTGCTAGAGCAGGTGGCTAAAGATGATGGGGTCTTTAAGTAGCTCAGGGGTCGTAGAGGATAACGGCTTCACCCTCCAGCACGATATCTCCGTGCTGGTTGTAGCAGAGGGTCTCGAGCGTGTAAATTGGTTTGCCTTCGCGCTGCGCTACAACCGTGGCTTTGGCAGTGATTTCGTCACCGATGCTGACAGGTGCGCGAAACTTGAGAGTTTGTGAAAGGTATACAGCACCTGGTCCAGGTAGCCGTGTACCCAATACCGCAGAAATAAGCCCTGCTGACAGCATGCCGTGGGCAATGCGTCCCTTAAAGCGAGTTTTGGCAGCGTAGTCCTCGTCTAAGTGGACTGGATTCACGTCACCGGAAAGTTGAGCAAAGCTTAAGATATCCTCGTTGCTGATTGTTTTGCTCAGTGAGGCACTGGCTTCAAGCTCGAGTGACACCGGAGGCGCTAGTTTGCGACTTTGCTCTGTTAAATCGTTTTGTGTCTGGCTCCACAGTTGGGCGGTATTCTGTTGCATTTGCAAACTCATTTCAATGGATTGACGCCAGGAATCAAAGCTGCTTTGCCACAGTTTGGCTGCCTCTACGCCTCGGTCTGTCGCAACGCTGCCTACGAACTTGAACCAGCCATCCCACCAGTTGCGCTGTACCTGACTCCATTTGTTGACGAAGTCTCCAGTTTGATCGTTAGCCAGCATGACGTTCCTCCAAAATAATCCTGCTGTGGCAGAAGAAGACGCTGTGCCACCGCTGGGTAGATTCAGTCTCAGTGCCTTTATGCCCTCGGCACAAATGAGTAAACTGTTTCACTGCCCTTAGTTTACGATAAAAAATGAACCGGTAGGGTGCAATCTGGCACACAGTCCACCTTTAGTCGCTTTAACTTTGGCTTTCGGTAGCCGTATAGTGATGCTGCTGGACTTTGCGGAGGACACACGATGCTCCTTTATGTTGCCTACATTGGTTTGGGAATTCTGCTTTTATATCTGGGCGGGGAATTGCTGGTAAAGCACGCTGTAAGCCTGGCACGTCGCTGGGGTATCAGCAGCCTGGTGGTGGGTCTCACGGTTGTCGCCTTTGGCACCAGCAGCCCCGAGCTGGCTGCCAGTGTTGTGGCAGCCCTACAAGGCAGTGCTGGAATTGCGCTTGGCAATGTTGTTGGCAGTAACATCTTTAATATCATGGGCATTCTGGGACTGGCTGCACTGCTCAGCCCTATAATTATTCAGTCACAGTTCATTCGCCGTGAAGTGCCTGTGATGATTGCTGTCACTCTCGCCTTACCGCTTTGCTTGTATCTGGGTAGTGGTCTGGGCAGACTAGAGGGTATTGGCTTATTGATTGTGCTGGTAGCATATCTGTTTTTCTTGTATCGGAGCACTCAGCAGGAAAACCCAGCACGCAGTGATACCTTACCCCAGCTCTCTCAGACAGCGCCCTATTGGCATAGCTATCTGGGTTTGGCTGTGGGGCTTGTCTTGCTTGTTGCAGGGGCTCAAGTCCTGCTGCTTGGGGCTACTCAACTAGCCGCCGCCGCTGGCTTGTCTGAACTGGTTATTGGCCTGACGGTTGTGGCTTTTGGTACCAGCCTGCCGGAACTGGCCACTTCGGTAGTTGCTGCCCTCAAACGTGAACCTGATATTGCTGTGGGCAATATTGTCGGCTCGAACATCTTTAATATCCTGGGGATTCTGGGAGTCACCAGCCTTCTGTCGCCGATTGATGTACAGTGGTCTTTTGTTCAGCGGGATGTGTGGGTGATGGTGGCGGTGAGTGGCTTGCTGTGGATACTTATGCGCTCTGGCAGGCGCTTGAGTCGACTCGAGGCTGTAGCGATGCTTGTGCTTTATGGTGGATATCTGTTCTGGATTCTCTAGTTTCAGCATTTTCAGGTTTTGTTGAGACAAGCTGAATGCGTTGATTTCAACTCCCCCAGCTCGCATGGGTCATTGAGATGTCTCAATGACCCATGGAAACGCTATTTGTTGCACAACATAGGAGACATCAGCAAATTAACCTGAGAATATTAGCTTAACCAGCTGTGTATCTTGCTAGATGTGCAAAAGAGCGGTCTAGGCGCTTATGGGGAGCTGGACAACAGGAGCGTTCAGCGGCTCCCCGGAACCACCATTCTGATCAGGTGCCGGGCAAGCGGTGAGAAAAAGTGTTAGGCAGAGGATGCTTGCGGTCAGCAGGCACTTGCGTAACAAACCCGGACTTGACTGTAGCTGCTTCATACTTCTTACCTCCGCTCTAAACCCTAAGCAGTCAGTGTATGAGTAGGATAAGATTCACATTAGCTGAATGATACAGTCATGAGTAATCAATAAAAAAACGTTCAGCGCGAGGCTTGAAAAGTCACTCATGCAATTTTGGCCATCCTTGGGGGTTGAGCTGCTTGGGTTCGGGCAGACATTAGCGGTACATGCTAAACTCATGCAAAAGTTGGACGCTGTGATTCGGTAAGCAAGGTAAACTAAATTCCTGATTTTAGAAAGGACAAATCATGCCAGATCAACTCAGGCCCCCGCAAGTAGAAGAGCTTATCCCACCCAAAGCAGTTGAGGTAGTGACCAAAGAGGAAGCACCGTCTATGATTAAACTTGATAAAGTGACGCAGGAAATCCTGGATGACAAGGTTCAGGATTTTGTTACGAATGTGCTGAACTCTGAAGCGAACAGTGAAGATTTTCAGGCCAAAGTCGCTGCAATTCACAGTCTTGGGAACGATGAGATTCGCAAATCTGCCAGCATGAGCAACCGTATGCTTGAGCGCCCCATGAACGCTATAAAAGAAGGCGCACTGGACAGTAAGTCCAAGGTATCAAAATCACTGGTGGATCTGCGTAAAACAGTGGAAGAGCTCGACCCCTCACGGCAAGGTGACCTCTTTGCTCCCCGTCGTCTCTTTGGCATTATCCCCTGGGGAAACCGTGTGCAGGATTACTTTTTGAAGTATCAGTCCTCGCAGGAACATATGAATAAAATCATGGAAGCGCTGTTTAATGGACAGGATGAACTTCGTAAGGACAATGCCACTATTGAACAGGAAAAGGTCAATCTCTGGGATAGTATGAACAAGCTCCAGCAGTATATTTACCTGTCCCAGAAGCTGGATGATGCACTCGAGCACAGGCTGGTCAGTATCGATGCCCAGAACCCTGAAAAAGCGCGTGTGGTGCGTGAGGAAATGCTCTTTTACACCCGTCAGAAGATTCAGGATCTGCAAACCCAGCTCGCTGTCAGTATCCAGGGTTATCTGGCATTAGACATGGTCAGGAAAAACAATCTCGAGTTGATCAAGGGTGTTGACCGCGCCACTACCACTACCTTGTCTGCTTTGCGCACGGCGGTAATGGTCTCTCAGGGTCTGGCAAACCAGAAGCTGGTTCTGGATCAGGTTAATGCCTTAAACCGTACTACGGGTAACCTGATTGAATCGACCTCTGAACTGCTGAAAAAACAATCGACAGAAGTTCATACACAGGCCTCGAGTGCTGCTGTGAGTGTGGAGCAGCTTCAGAAAGCCTTTAGTAACGTTTATTCAGCAATGGATACGATCTCAAGTTACAAGCTTACCGCTCTGGATAGTATGAAAGTAACGGTTGACTCGCTCTCCGACCAGATAGAAAAAGCCAAAACCTATCTTGACCGGGTGCGTGACCAACAGGTGACTGAGGCAACCCGCAATCTGGCCTTGCCTAAACCGGATGACTCTTTAAGGCTTGATTAGGTTCTGTTTGCTTCTCGAGTCAGTCACTGCAGGTATGACCGACCTCGATGTGCAGGGCTGGGAATCACGAGACCGGGAAGCTGTGGCCAAAACACCTTGGTGGCTGGAGCAACTCTTTTGATGCCGAGCCCGATAAATTGGTTAAGGATTTGGAAAGCAATCCCCGCTTCCTAACGCCCTGCTCGGCATAAATCATTGGGTTTATCCCAATGATTTATCCGGCCAGGACAGCCATTATCTTTGCTGCTAGGGGTTGTCTTTACGTTTTTCGTGGCGCTTCAGGTAGACCGCGCTTAAGATGCTTACGGTCAGCAAGATAAGCGAGATTATGAGGTACCAGATGTTAAGGCGCACGCCGCTAAAGCTAAAGTCTCCCTCGAGAGAAGCGCCAGCAAAAATTGCCATGAGTAAACCTGGACTGCCGCCAAGTGCCGTTGCGCTCAGAAATTGACTGAAAGATATGCGCAAAAAGCCAGCACTGTAGTTAACCAGGTCTCCCGGTACACCCATAAGGCGCGCACTCAGTACTGTGACAAAGCTGTTTTCCTGTAAGCGACGACCAAAAGCTTGCATGTTAAGCTGACTGGCTGTTTGTTGACCGAAAAATCTACCCAGGATAAAGGCAATGCTGGAGGATAGCAACGTTGCTGTCTGAGCATAAAGAAAGCCGAGAACGGGTCCAAACAAAAAGCCCGCAAACACATTCAGTATAGTGATAGGCAGCAGTAGTACAGGGCGCAAAAGGAATATGCCAAGCAACAAGAGCGGTCCCCAGGCTGACTCACTGATGGCCTCGAGCCAGCCTTGCATGATTTCAGCCACAGTTTTATCCTGGTTTTGAATAGTCCACCAGAAAGCAATGATCAGGCTAAGCCAGGTAAAGAGGACGAGCCAATGCTGCCGTTTCATCGTCTTTAGGGGTTTTGAAGATAATGCTCGGCAAAGCTGAGTAGCTGGTTCCAGGCAGCAGCTTGCTGACCACCTTGTTGAATGCCTGCTACACTCTGGACAAAAGCGTGTCCCACACCATCGTAAATGGTGATCTCATGAGGAATATTCAGTGCTTCGAGCTGAGCGCGGAAGGTCTCTACATGTTGAAGGGGTATTGAACTGTCTTCGCGCCCAAAGATTCCCAGTACCGGTCCCTCAAGTTGGCCTAGCGCCTCGGCATCTGCAACGGGACTACCGTAAAATATTCCTGTTGCTGCCAGCGTTGGCCTATGGAGGCTGTAACGGAGTGCAGTGCGTCCACCATAGCAAAATCCCATAATCATAATGCGCTCTGGATCAACTTCATCTTGTTGTTTTAGCCAGTTAACCACGGCGTCCAGATCGGCAAATACACGGTCTTCGGGCACGCGGGTGGTTTGCCAGATGGCTCTAGGTAGCCAACTGGTACTTTGTCCTCTAAAGGTATCAGGGGCAATGACGACATAGCCCTCTGCTGCCAGTGCCTCAGCTTTTTCGATGATGGAAGGTTTTAAGCCCCAAAACTCATGTATCATAATGATTGCAGGAAGAGAAGTATCAGAGGTAGGGATGTGACTGGATGCCCGTAGGGTCACTCCAGAGCTTGTGAATATATCCAGATTGGTCAAGCTTGCAACACGTCCCTGGTTCAGCCAATGATCCAGTGGGATGGAGGCAGCAAGCGCCAATGTTAATGCCAGAAGTGCTATCAGCAATCCAAGAATAAAACGTCTGAGCAGTTTCATATAAGTCTTAGTATGGCAGTCGTTCCGTCAAGCCGATGTTGTGGCGCTGGATACCAGTTCCGCATAAATCAATGGTTTAATCCGGAACTGGGCGTCAGGAACCGTGGAACTGCCTGTCAATTCTGTAATCAATCTATCGGGCTCCGTATTAGTGATGCTCGTGTATTGTCCAGTTGAGCGTGTTTGCTGTGCTGCGCAGAGCTTTGTCAGGATAGACGGCAACCGGGTTATCACTGAGCATCAGCATCGGAATATCAGCTTCACTATCGCCATAGGCAGCGTACAGGCGTTCTTGCCCCAGTGCTTCGTGAAGTCTCTGTGCTTTGGTGTTGTGGGCGTTGACAAGTTCAAGGTAACCGCTGAGACGTCCTTGCTGTATTTTGAGGGGGCTACCAATCGCATCAGCAGCCAGGCGCCTGGCAAAAGACTCGAGTACTGGCTGATAGGTTGCCGATGCCAAAATCAAGCGCTCACCTGCAGCCTGGTGGGTCTTTAGTGCGGCTAGCACGTCCGTCCGGCGCTTGGGCCAGAGTTCATATTCGACAACCCAGTCAGCAATATCAGCAAAAGCCTCTTCAGACATCCCTGAGAAAAGTTGAATGAGTTGCTCGAGCCAGTGGTTGCGGAAGGTACGCTTGGGGACAAAACCCAACTGGCTCGATACGGCACCAGGTAGCTGAGTAAGCAAAAACCGCTGGAAGGCTCTGGCTTTCCCCGACCTACGCAAGTAGGCAGCCAGACCCTTCCAGGTTTCACCAGTTGTCAGCGTACCTTCCAGATCAGCTGCTATAGCCATAGGCATAGTGTATGCTGAATGGTCAGGTGTGCGCTGTGGTCTAGTCGTTACCCAAAAACATACTCAGGTAATAGAGCAAATAGGCCACTGACGATGCTGCAGCAGCAACATAGGTCATAGCAGCCGCATTCAGTACCTGCCTGGAGCCACTGATATCCTGAGAGGTCGCCAGGCCCAGATTGTTCATCTGCTGCATGGCTCGGCGACTGGCATCAAATTCCACAGGAAGGGTGACCAGTTGAAAGACGACCGCAGCAGCAAAGAAAACAAGACCAATCTGAATAAGCCCCATCGCTCCCATCAGAGCGCCCGCGATGATAATCCAGGGTCCAAAATTTGCACCAATACTAGCGACAGGAACCAGTGCAGCTCGCCACTCGAGTGGTTTGTAAGCGCTAGCATGCTGTATTGCGTGACCAACTTCGTGGGCAGCGACCGCGGTTCCGGCAACCGTGGCCTTGAAGTAGTTGTCTTCTGAGAGGCGTACTACACGTTCGCGCGGGTCATAGTGATCAGACAGTGCACCTTTGACTGCCTCAACACGTACGTCATGTAAGCCATTGGCGTTCAGGATGGCTCTGGCAGCTTCGGCACCTGTCAGTGCAGAGGTGCTGGGGACTTTTTGCCACTTGGCATAGGTACTACGAAGCCAGAACTGAACGAGAAGGGTGGCCCCTAGTGTAATGACAAAAATAACGATCACTTTAATTCCTCCTTGAGATTTTTGGACTGGATTATGAGTCGGTGAAAATCGGGTATTTCCAACCACATCGATTTCGGCTGCTGTTTAACACTCCAGAAATCCTGGTTATTGATAGTGGTAAGGAACATCGGTACATGACGCCTATGATAAGGGGTGTCGGGGTGCTAGACATCATACTTTAGGATTATAGCTTGTCTGGCTTAGAAATAATGTGGAGTACATTAAGGATGGGCTTAAGTCTTTGTAACAGTTGCAACTCAAAGTTGCTGGATAGCTGATTTGAGTGTGATGAATTCATTGTTGAAAGCTCATGAGTAGATACCTTAAACCGAGCCCGACTAAATTGGTTACAGATTTGAAGAGCAATCCCCGCTTCGTAACGCCCTGCTCGGGATAAATCGTTGGGTTTATCCCAATGATTTATCCCGAACCGGTATTAGGTGAGGTAAATGCTTGTCAGAAAAAACACGGAAGAGCCTAGTGCAAACCAAGCCTGGACTGGATCGAGGTTTTTCCAGGGCTCTAGCCTTGGTAGAGAGATGCTTGCTGTCTCAGTAACCAATAAGCAGAAGTCAGCAGCCGTAAGGAATCATGTGTTTCCAGCCCTTGATTTTTGTCTATGAAACTCTATATAATGGTCAGGTTTGCGTCCCCCTGGCTCGCAGCGATGAGCTTTGGGGGTTGTGGTTTGTTGTGACACTGTCACATGTCTGGTTTAGGCGGTCTTCGTTAATTCAGCCCAAGCGGCATTTCAATAGGGAGTGGTTAATCTGCCAACTGTCAATCAGTTACTCAGAAAAGGGCGCAAGACGCTCAGCAAGAAAAACAAAACACCGGCTCTGAAGGGGAGTCCGCAGCGCCGTGGGGTTTGTACTGCCGTTAAAACTCAAACACCCAAAAAGCCAAATTCGGCACTGCGCAAAATTGCCCGTGTACGTCTTTCAAGTGGCTATGAGGTCACCGCCTATATACCTGGCGAAAAGCACAATCTGCAGGAGCATTCAGTAGTGCTGATTCGCGGTGGTCGTGTTAAGGACTTACCGGGTGTACGCTACCATATCGTGCGCGGTGCGCTCGATACACAAGGTGTTGCTGTCGGGCGCTATGTCCAACGAAATCAGGGGCGTAGTAAGTACGGCTCCAAGAAACCCAAAAAGAAGTAATGAGGTAGGTTATGGCACGTAGACGCAGAGCAGAAATAAGAAGCCTCGAGCCAGATCTGGTGTATAGCGACACAACTGTGTCGGCATTTATCAACAAGATCATGCGTGAAGGTAAAAAGAATCTCTCGAGCCGCATTTTTTACGGCGCTTGCCGTTTGATACAGGAGCGCAGCGGTCAGGAGCCACTCAAGATTTTTCGCCAGGCAGTCGATAATGTCAAGCCGCGCATCGAGGTCAAGAGCCGCCGTGTGGGTGGGGCAACCTATCAAGTCCCAATTGAAGTTGCTCCGCGTCGCGCGCAGTCTCTAAGCCTGCGCTGGTTGGTAGCGGCTGCGGATTCGCGGCCCGAACGTACGGCCGTAGAGCGGGTGGCTGGTGAACTACTGGACGCTGCTGCTGGTCGTGGTGGCGCAGTTAAGAAAAAGGAAGATGTCGAGAAGATGGCGGAGGCCAACCGTGCCTACGCGCATTATCGGTGGTAGTCTATGACAACGCAGTCCGTAGTAGATCTGAAAAAGACCCGCAATATCGGTATTGCTGCTCATATTGATGCAGGCAAGACCACTATTACCGAGCGAATCCTCTTTTACACTGGTCGGATTCACAAAGTTGGCGAGACGCACGAAGGTGCGTCACAAATGGATTGGATGGAGCAGGAGCGCGAGCGTGGTATCACCATTACCTCGGCAGTCACCACTGCGCAGTGGAAAGACACGCGCATCAATATTATTGACACACCAGGCCACGTGGACTTTACGATGGAAGTCGAGCGCAGTATGCGTGTGCTGGACGCCGCAGTGGCAGTGTTTGACGGTAGTCAGGGGGTAGAGCCGCAGAGTGAAACTGTTTGGCGTCAGGCAGATAAGTATCGTGTTCCACGTCTGGCTTTTGCCAACAAGATGGATAAGACGGGGGCTGACTTTCAACTGGTGCTGGACTCTATGGAAGAGCGCCTAGGTGCCAATGCCGCGGCGATTCAATGGCCCATTGGTCGCGAGGATACTTTTAGGGGCATTATTGATCTGGTTGAGATGAATGCCTACATGTATAATGATGATTTGGGTCAGAATATCGATAATGTTGAAATTCCTGCTGATTACCAGGAGCTTGCTCTAGAAAAGCGTAATCTGATGATCGAAAAGCTGGCCGACATCAATGATGAAATCGCTATGCTTTTTCTGGAAGGAGAAGATGTTCCCAACGAGCTTATTAATGCCGCAATTCGTCAGGGTACGATTGATATGCGGCTTTTCCCAGTCCTGTGTGGCTCAGCCTTAAAAAATAAAGGAGTTCAGCGCCTGCTTGACGCGGTTACGCTGTATCTGCCTAGCCCGCTGGATGTTCCTGCTATCAAAGGCATTGTGCCGAGCAGTGGCGAGACTTCTGAGCGCAGTGCTGATGTCGCTGCACCAACCTCAGCACTGGCTTTCAAAATCATGTCTGATCCTTATGTGGGGCGCTTGACCTTCGTGCGGGTGTATTCGGGAGTTCTCGAGTCCGGTTCCTATATCATTAACGCCTCTAAGGGCAAAAAAGAGCGTGTGGGGCGCTTGATGAAGATGCATGCCAATCATCGTGAGGAAGTTGACCGCATTGCTGCGGGAGATCTTGGAGCCGTCATCGGACTGAAAGACACCACTACAGGAGATACACTCTGCGATCCCAATAACCCAGTGATTTTAGAGAGCATCGAAGTGCCAGAGCCAGTTATTTCGGTGGCTATCGAGCCTGTTTCCAAGGCTGACCAGGATAAACTCTCTAATGGTCTGGTAAAGCTTTCCGAAGAAGATCCGACCTTCCGGGTTCAGACCGATTCGGAAACAGGGCAAACTATCATCTCTGGAATGGGCGAGTTGCATCTGGAAATTATCGTTGACCGCTTAAAGCGTGAGTTTAGTGTTAATGCTCATGTCGGTGCACCACAGGTTGCCTACCGCGAAACGATTACACGTGCCGTGGATGTAGAAGGAAAGTTTGTCCGTCAGTCCGGTGGTCGTGGTCAGTACGGTCATGTAAAAATCAAGGCTGAGCCACTCGAGCGGGGTAGTGGCTTTGAGTTTGAAAACGCCGTCGTTGGTGGAACCATTCCCAAAGAGTACATTTCGGCTGTGCAAAAAGGTGTTGAAGAAGCGATGCAGAATGGACCACTCTTGGGCTTTCCCATCGTGGATATGAAAGTTGCCGTCTACGACGGGTCTTACCACGAAGTTGATTCTTCCGAAATGGCATTTAAGATTGCCGCATCTATGGCGGTACGTGAAGTGATGAATAAAGGCGGCGCGTCAGTGCTCGAGCCTGTTATGCGGGTTGAAGCTGTGACTCCCGAGCAATATATGGGCGATGTCATTGGCAGCCTTAACGCTCGCCGTGGTCAGATTCAAGGCATGCAACCCAGAGGTAATGCTCAGGTTATCAAGGCTAATGTTCCCCTGGCCATGATGTTTGGTTACGCGACCGACCTGCGCAGTTTAACGCAAGGACGTGCAACCTTCACGATGTTCCTGGATCACTATGCTCAAGTCCCTAAAAACATTCAAGAAGAATTAACCAAGAAATAAATTGAAAGGATACTGAAATGGCCAAAGGAGTATTTGCAAGAACGAAACCTCACGTAAACGTGGGAACAATAGGACACGTTGATCATGGAAAAACGACGCTGACAGCTGCGATTACCTTTACAGCAGCAGCGGCTGATCCATCTATTGAGACACAGTCCTACGATCAGATTGATAAGGCCCCCGAAGAAAAGGCGCGTGGTATTACCATCAATACTGCCCATGTTGAATACCAGACCCCAGTTCGGCACTATAGCCACGTGGATTGCCCAGGTCATGCTGACTATATCAAGAACATGATTACAGGAGCTGCCCAGATGGATGGCGCTGTACTGGTTGTTAATGCAGCCGATGGCCCCATGCCCCAGACACGGGAACATATCCTGCTGGCACGACAGGTAGGAGTGCCCTATATCGTGGTCTTCCTGAATAAAGTTGATATGGTTGACGATGAAGAGCTGCTGGAACTCGTGGAGATGGAAGTGCGTGAACTCCTCTCTAGCTACGAGTTTCCTGGAGATGACCTGCCGATTATCAAGGGTAGCGCTTTGAAAGCCCTCGAAGCTCTGCAGGCCAATCCCACCACCCAGCGTGGTGACAACGAATGGGTTGATAGAATCTGGGAACTTCTGGACGCCATTGACAGCTATATTCCCACTCCCGAACGCGATATCGATAAACCCTTCCTGATGCCAGTCGAAGACGTCTTTACCATTACGGGTCGTGGCACTGTAGCCACTGGTCGCGTTGAGCGCGGTACCGTCAAGACCGGTGAAGAAGTCGAAGTCGTCGGTCTGTCAGATACTCGCAAGACTGTGGTCACAGGTGTTGAGATGCACCGCAAGACCCTCGACTCAGGCATTGCCGGAGATAATGTGGGCGTGCTCTTGCGCGGTGTTGGTCGTGATGATATCGAACGTGGGCAGGTGTTGGCCAAGCCTGGTTCAATCAAACCTCACACAGACTTCAAAGGCAGCGTCTATATTCTGAAGCGAGAAGAAGGTGGAAGACACAGTGCTTTTTTCACTGGCTACCGTCCGCAGTTCTACTTCCGCACCACCGATGTGACGGGTGTCTGCACCCTACCTGATAGCGTAGAGATGGTCATGCCAGGTGACAATGTTGAGCTCTCTGTAGAGCTCATCAAACCCATTGCCATGGAGGAAGGTCTGCGCTTCGCAATTCGTGAGGGTGGTCGTACCGTTGGTGCTGGTGTTGTTACGGGTATTCTGAAGTAAGAATTTTGACAGCCTTTCAGAGGTCTTCTGAAAGGCTGTCTTGTGCCAAGAAACGTTAAGCAGGAATATTTGCTAGTATATAAGGTCTGATTAGGAGAAAGTCATGGCTAGTGACGTAAGGATTAAATTACAACTCGAGTGCACAGAGTGCAAAAGCCGTAATTACACGACACATAAAAACCGGCGCAACACTCAGGCCAAGCTCGAGATGCGCAAGTACTGTCCCTGGGACCGCAAGCATACTGCACACCGCGAAGTTAAGGTCTAGCTTATGAAGCGGTTTTTGCAGTACCTGCGCAATTCACGTGCCGAACTTGGGCGGGTCACCTGGCCAACACGCAGTGAGGTCTTGCAATCGACCCAGGCAACCCTCATTTTTGTCATCATCACAGTAATTTTCCTGTTGATTGCAGATACCACCCTGGGTAATCTGATCGGTTTTATCCTTTAGGACCCTTATGAGTATTGAGTGGTACGCTGTTCACACCTATGTCGGCTATGAAGAGAAGGTCAAAGAGAACATCATGAGCCGAGCGCGCTCACTGGGCATTGCTGATCACATCTATCAGGTGGTGATGCCTACTGAAGAAACGGTTGAACATGCTAGTGGTGGCAAAAAAGAAGTCACGAAACGCAAGTTATTCCCTGGTTATATTTTTGTACAGATGGATATGGGGGATAACCCTGACGAACCCAATGAGGCCTGGGAGGTGGTGCGCTATACACCAGGCGTAACTGGCTTTGTTGGCACCGCAACCAAGGCAGTTCCATTAAGTCCTGAGGAAGAAGTGCGCATGCTGGGTACGCTGGGTATCATGGGTACCAAAGAGCGTCCCAAAGTCAAAATCAGCTTTAGCATCGGTGATATGGTGCAGGTAATCTCGGGGCCTTTTTCCGATTTTACCGGTGTGGTGTCAGATCTGGATCCTGACAAAGGCAAAATCAAGGTTTTGGTATCCATCTTTGGTCGTGAAACACCCGTAGAGCTGGATTTTTCTCAGGTCGCAAAAAACTAGACGCATTCTGGCGTTATGACCCCTTCACCAAGCCATGGTGTATGGGGCAGCTTAAGGAGGAAGTATGGCAAAGAAAGTTACTGGCATCGTTAAGTTGCAACTCCCTGCCGGAGCCGCAACACCCGCGCCACCCGTAGGCCCAGCACTGGGTCAATATGGTGCGAATATCATGGAGTTCGTGAAAGCCTTTAATGCGGCAACTGCTGGGCAGGGTGACGCCATTATTCCAGTAGAATTAACCATTTTTGCAGACCGGAGCTTCACCTTTATTACCAAGACACCTCCAGCGAGTTATCTGGTACGCAAAGCAGCTGGTATCGCCAAGGGTTCAGGTGAGCCTCACAAGACGAAAGTGGGCAAGCTTAGCTGGGAACAGTGCCTCGAGCTTGGTCGCCTAAAAATGGCCGATCTGAATGCTGGCGATGAGGTCGCCGCAGCAAAAATCATCGCTGGTACCGCCCGCTCAATGGGGGTTAGCGTAGAAGGGAAACCCACTGATGCCTAAGCATGGAAAACGGTATCGGGAGCTGGCGACTAAAGTCGACCGCAACAAGCTGTATTTGGCTGAAGAGGCTGTCAGCTTGGTTAAAGACCTGGCAACTGCTAAGTTTGATGAAACCGTGGAGGCGCATTTTCGCCTGGGCATCGATCCTCGCAAATCAGATCAGAACGTGAGGGGAACTGTTGCCCTTCCGCACGGTACCGGCCGCAGCGTGCGGGTACTGGCCATTACCAAAGGTGACAAGATTGCCGAAGCTGAGGCTGCGGGAGCAGACTATGTTGGCTCAGATGATATGATCGAGAAGATTTTAGGCGGCTGGCTGGACTTTGATGCTGTGGTAGCAACACCTGATATGATGGCTCAGATTGGTGGTAAATTAGGACGCTTGCTTGGTCCACGCGGACTTTTGCCTAATCCCAAGTCTGGTACGGTAGGTCCGAATATCAGTGACATGGTTAAAGCACTTAAAGCTGGTCAGATTGAGTTTCGCTCTGACAAAACCGGTGTTGTTCATGCGCCAATTGGCAAAGCCAGCTTTGATAATGAAAAATTGACAGAGAATCTCGCAGCTTTAAAATCCGCAGTCGAAGCCGCTAAACCCGAAAGCTCGAGGGGGACATTTTTGCGCACTTTGTACCTCAGTTCGACTATGGGTCCAAGTGTGCGAGTCACGATATAAGCACCCCGGTGCGTAGCACCTTTTGGCGTTGGAGACAGCAGGGGCCTGCCAGGCTTAAAGATCCTGCCGAGGCGTACAAAGCATATGCTTGTGCTGCGTTTCGCGGTTGTTAAGTTTTTGTAAATTAGAAAGGTTCACATGGCGAATCCAAGAAATGATGCCTCCGTCGCTCAACTTAAAGAGCTATTAGGAGATGCGAGTACGTTCTTCTTGGTAAATTACCAGGGCCTTTCCGCTGGAGAGCTGACGCGCTTGCGCCAAAAGATACGCGACGCTGGCGCACGACTTTTGATTGCCAAGAACACTCTGATTCATGTGGTTCTAAAAGAGCAGGGTGTTGAAGGTTTTGCGGATACGCTGCAAGGCCCGACGGCACTAGTGCTGGTTGGCGATGACCCTGTTGCACCTGCAAAGGTGCTTACCGAGTTTGCTAAAACTCAGGCAAAAAACCTGCCTGCCTCAAAAGGCGGCATGTTGCAAGGCAGTCCTATCGCAGCGGATGCACTGGATCGTATTGCCAAGTTGCCTGCCAGGGAGCAGCTGCTCAGCGAACTGCTGGGCGTTTTGCAGGCACCCTTGCAGCAACTGGTCGGGGTACTCGAAGGTCCTCAGCGGAACATGGTTGGTGTAATTCAAAATTATACAGACAAGCTTAAGGAGGCAAGCTAATGGCATTTGATAAAGACGCAATGATTGAACAGCTCTCAGGACTCACCGTGTTAGAGCTGGTGGACTTGGTTGAAGCTTTAAAAGAAAAGTGGGGCGTAGAAGCCGCAGCCGCCATGCCTATGGGTATGATGGCCGCCGCACCAGTCGCTGAAGCCGCACCAGTTGAAGAGCAAACCGAGTTTACTATAAGCATTAAAGACGCTGGCGCTTCCAAGCTCAACGTGATTAAGGAAGTCCGGGCGATCACCAGCTTGGGTCTCAAGGAAGCCAAGGATTTGGTTGAAGCTGGTGGTGTCGTCAAAGAAAGTATCAGCAAAGATGAGGCGAACCAGATTAAAGAAAAACTCGAAGCTGCTGGCGCAACCGTAGAAGTCAAATAGGGCTCGCAGGGGTGCAGTCCTTATTTCAGAATTGTTCATGGCACTGGTCATGAACAATTCCACACTAAGCGCCTATTTGCCCTGAAAGTTTGCTGGGTCAGGCTATGCACATTCTAACGTGAATTCTTTGAGCAATCCTTGTGCGATCGGTCATTTTGGATTAGCTTTGACGTATTCCAGCGCACACTGTACGAATCTAAACTTGTGTATCATGGCGGTTTGAGTATTGTGGTTTTGCGCCCATTATGGGAGGTGGCACAACAAGGCATTAACGGGAAGCAAACGATTCAGCACAATGCTAGCCAACATTTACCTGCACATAAACAAGCACAAGGACTCAAGAATGTTTTAAGGAAATAGGGCCTGCGGTTGAGTTATTTAAAAGCCTACATATTTTGTGAGCAAACCTTGGGTAATCGCTCTAGGTTTGAAACGTTTCATGCCTGTCGGCAGAAGGGGTGAAGATGCGAACTATCGAAACCTTTGGTAGCATTCAGGAAGTCATTGATCTTCCCAATTTGACTAACATACAGATTACGTCATACGAAAAGTTTTTGCAACGGCACACAGCGCCATTGGAGCGTGCCAATTCAGGCTTGCAGGCAGCCTTCAAGGAAGTCTTCCCCATTGATGAAACTGAGCGCGGACGACAGGCGGGTCTGGTGCTGGATTTTCTCGAGTATCATCTGGCAGATCCTGAGTTTGGTCCAGATGAGTGCCGTGAAAAGGATTTAACCTATCATGCGGGGCTTTTTGCAAAACTACAACTAGTTCACAAAGATACCGGTCTTATTAAGGAAGACCAGGTGTTTTTAGGCGATATCCCTATCATGACAGACAATGGGTCTTTTGTAGTAAACGGTGCCGACAGAGTCATTGTGTCGCAGATTCACCGCTCACCCGGAGTCTATTTCACAACCACTTACCGTGGCATGGATAAAATCTACACCGCCAGTATTATCCCGATGCCGAAGCGCGGTCCCTGGATAGAAA
Organism: uncultured bacterium; assembly: GCA_964655595.1. Classification (GTDB taxonomy): domain Bacteria; phylum Deinococcota; class Deinococci; order Deinococcales; family Trueperaceae; genus CAZZPQ01. The sequence goes on along the minus strand of CAZZPQ010000017.1, from coordinate 8,252 downwards.
TTGAGTTTGACAACAGTAATGTTTTATGGATGAAAGTTAACAAACGCAAGTTTCTATTTTCCCTGATTTTGCGTGCCATGGGCTATAAAGACGAGCAAATTCGGGGACTATTCGCCGGACACGAATCCCTGATTGAACCGACGCTCGAGGCCGATGAGTCGTCTAACGCCAACGTAGACGAAGCCCTGCTGCGGCTTTTCACAGTTCTGCGCCCCGGCGACCCTCCCAAAGTTGAAAAATCCATCAGTTATTTGCACAGTCTCCTGGCTGATCCACGGCGCTATGATCTCGGCGACGCTGGTCGCTTTAAATTGAACAGTAAGCTTGGCCTCGAGCACGAGAGTAGCACGCTCTTAGGCTATGTCGATGGTCAGTTTGTGGATTACGGCCTGATTCCTACTATGCAATACCTCATCAAGTTACAAGCAGGTGCTGACAATCACAACGCCGATGACATCGACCATCTGGGAAACAGGCGCATTCGCACGGTGGGTGAACTGGTTGCAGACCAAATTCGCGTCGGTCTGGGACGCATGGCGCGCGGCGTACGCGAGCGGATGCTCTTGGGCGATCCTGACGCGGCTACACCTCAAAAACTGGTCAACAACCGCCCCATTGTGGCAGCGCTTCGAGAGTTTTTTGGGCGCAGCCAACTGTCACAGTTTAAAGACCAGGTCAATCCCCTGTCTGAGCTGCGACATAAGCGCCGTATATCTGCCCTGGGCCCAGGCGGCTTAACCCGCGAACGCGCCGGCTTTGATGTACGTGATGTACACCGTACACATTATGGCCGCATCTGTCCCATTGAAACACCCGAAGGCGCAAACATTGGCCTCATTACGTCACTGGCTAGTTTTGCCCGTGTCAATGAGCTTGGCTTCATCGAGGCACCCTACCGTCAGGTCAAAAAAGGAAAGGTCTCGAAGGAGGTTGTCTACATGACAGCCCACGAAGAAGACCGCTATATCATTGCCCAGGCAAACACACCCTTAAATGAAGATAGCAGCTTTGCTACCACAATGATTGTGGCACGCAAATTGGGTGATCCTGTCTTTGTTTCACCTGATGAGGTGGATTTCATGGACGTTTCACCGAAACAAATCGTTTCCATACCGACCTCACTCATTCCCTTTCTCGAGCATGACGACGCCAACCGCGCCCTGATGGGCTCGAATATGCAGTCCCAGGCAGTGCCGCTCATTCGCACCTCAGCACCTTTTGTTGGAACAGGTGTTGAAGAGCGCGTATCACGCGACTCGGGTACAGTAGTGCTGGCACAAGTATCGGGAACAGTAACTTTTGTTGATGCCAAAAATATTGTCATCACCACAGATAAGGGTGTTGACAAGGAACATGCGTTAACTCGCTTTCAGCGTTCGAATCAAAACACCAACCTAGATCAGCGACCTGTCGTCAATCTGGGCGATATGGTCACTGCAGGACAGGTGATCGCTGATGGTCCGGCATCCGAGTATGGTCGGCTCGCTCTGGGTAAGAACATTCTTATTGCCGTCATGCCCTTTGATGGCTATAATTTCGAGGATGCCATAGTCCTAAGTGAAACCCTGGTAAGAAATGATGTCTACACCAGCGTTCATGTGGAAAAACATGAAAAGGAAGCCAGAGATACCAAGCTGGGACCCGAAAAAATAACCAGGGATATCCCAGGTTTATCCGAGGCAGCCCTGCGTGATCTGGATGAAGATGGTGTTGTCCGCATCGGTGCTGAGATCAAACAAGGCGACATTCTGGTTGGTCATACCAGCTTCAAGGGAGAGACTGAACCCACGCCAGAAGAGCGCCTCTTGCGCAGTATTTTTGGAGAAAAAGCCCGCGAAGTCAAGGATACGTCCTTGCGCGTACCACCTGGAGATGGTGGTGTTGTTTTGCGCACCGTGAGATTTAAGCGCGGTGAGCCAGGCGTGGAACTTAAGCCGGGTGTTCAGGAAATGGTACGCGTCTACATTGCCCAGAAACGGCGCCTGATTGAAGGGGACAAACTAGCTAATCGCCACGGAAATAAGGGCGTTGTAGCCAAAATTCTGCCTCCAGAAGACATGCCCTACATGGAAGACGGCACACCCGTTGATCTGGTCTTCAATCCGCTTGGTGTGCCTTCACGCATGAATCTGGGGCAGATCCTCGAAACTCATCTCGGTTTAGCTGCCTATAAAAATGGTGTTTCCTATGTAACCCCAGTCTTTGATAGTGCCACCGAGGATAATATCAAAACCCTCCTGGTTGAAGCAGCCAAGCAGGATATTGCCGAGAAAAAAGAAGTTGGCATTGGCAATGACAAACGTTCGGTACAGGTGTACAAACGGGCAGGCAAACTTGGTGTTATAGAAGCGGATTTAGACCCTGAAGCAGCCCAGGTAGCCTTGCTGCGCTCTGGCAAAAGCGTTCTCTTCGATGGTCGCACCGGTGACGCTATCGAAGCTCCTATCGTTGTGGGGGTGATGTATGTGATGAAGCTTTATCACATGGTTGAGGACAAGATGCACGCCCGCTCCATTGGTCCCTACAGCCTTATCACCCAGCAACCACTGGGGGGCAAGGCTCAGTTCGGCGGACAGCGACTAGGTGAAATGGAGTGCTGGGCCTTACAAGCCCATGGTGCAGCTTATACCTTGCAGGAAATGCTAACCATCAAATCCGATGACATTGATGGGCGTAATGCCGCTTATGAAGCCATAGTCAAAGGCAATGACGTACTCGAGCCCACCATCCCCGAATCCTTTAAAGTGCTGGTCAAAGAGCTTCACTCGCTGGGGCTTGACGTGCAAATTCTTGATAAAAACGACCGACCTGTTAGCATTTTTGATGAAGCAGGCAGAGGCAAGGTAGCTTAGAAAGGATCATGAATGAAAGAGTTTGATAAAGTTCTGATCAAAATCGCCAGTCCGGAACAGATTCGCTCCTGGAGCTATGGAGAAGTTACCAAGCCCGAGACAATCAACTACCGTACCTTAAAGCCTGAGCGCGACGGCCTTTTCGATGAACGCATCTTTGGCCCCGAAAAAGACTATGAATGTGCCTGTGGCAAATACAAACGCCAGCGCTTTGAAGGTAAGGTCTGTGAGCGCTGTGGCGTTGAAGTCACCAAATCAACAGTTAGGCGCTACCGGATGGGCCACATAGCGCTGGCAACCCCTTGCGCCCATATATGGTATGTCAAGGATGTTCCCAGCAAGATCGGCGCACTGCTGAACCTCTCAACCAGCCAACTGGAGCAGGTTCTGTACTTTGCGAAGTTCGTAGTAACCAACCCCCTCGGAGCTTTAAAAGACGGTCGTCCACTGCGCCGTAGTGACTTGCTCACCGATGATGAATACCGCATGCTCAGATTCGGTCAACAGGAAACCTATACGGTACCAGCTGGTGAAGATGCTGTCGTGCGCGATGGTGAAGCAGTAGAGGCAGGCCAACAACTCGCCAAGGGTGTCAAGAGTAAAATCTCTGGCATTGCCCAGTACCGTTTTTCCCGCCGTGTTGTGATTGACTACCAGGAAGCTCGCAGTGCTAACTTGAACTTGCCGGGCAAAGCCTGGATTGAAGATGAACGCTATGCGGGTGGGCAGCCCCTGGCTGAACTGGCTGATGCCTACAGCTTAAAGTCTAGCGCCGAAGGCGCTGTCGAACTCTTACCTATCAGCAGTGGTGGCATACTGAATATTCGCAATATTGATGATGATAGTGTCATTACCACCTACCTGATCCCAACAGGGCTCGAGCTTGTCGTCGGTGATGGCGAGTTTGTGGAAAAGGGTGCAGAACTTGCTAAAGCTGCAGCCGGCACAAAACTCAGTGTACCTGCTGATGCCAGCCTCCAGCTTGAGAAAAACAAGAAGCGCGGTGCTGACATTGAGCTGAGCCTTCTGGTCAAATGGGCCCGACAGGAACGTCACGACATCAACCCCACTATGCACGTGCTGATTGGTGATGGCGCCGAGGTATTAGAAGGCGAAAAGATTGTTGGTGCGATAGACGCCGCCCAGGAAATTGTGGCTGCCGCAAACGGCACGGTTCATCTTGCTCAACCAGCCAGCATCATCGTATCGCGTGCCCGCATCTATCCTTATCAGGATGAGCCTATTGTAGTTAATGGTGACCGCGTGCTGCCCGGTGACGACCTAGCCGATGAAGGCGGGGTAAAGGCAGATATTTCCGGGCGCGTTGAAATCGATCTGGTGCGCAGACAGGTACGACTGATTGAGTGCTACGACTTTGAAGCCAAGATGGGCGCAGAGGCCATTCACGAGTTGCTTGAAGCCTTGAATCTGCAAGTACTCGAGTCGGAACTGGTTGAAGAGATGAATAGCCCCAGCCGCCACAAGCGCGCCAAGGCACGCAAACGTCTGGAAATCGTACGCAACTTCATCCGCTCGGGCAACAATCCTTCGTGGATGATTATGGATACGATACCAGTTATGCCTCCTTCGCTGCGGCCTATGGTACAGGTTGAGGGAGGACGCTTTGCCACCAGTGACTTAAACGATCTTTATCGTCGTCTGATCAACCGCAACAATCGCTTGAAAAAGCTCATGCAACAGGGTGCACCCGAGATGATTGTGCGCAATGAAAAACGCATGCTGCAAGAAGCCGTCGACGCCCTTATTGACAACGGACGCCGCGGTGCTGCTGTTGTCAATCCAGGTAGCGACCGTGCGCTGCGTTCACTAACAGATTTGCTGGGCGGCAAACAGGGCCGATTCCGCCAGAATCTGCTGGGTAAGCGCGTGGACTACTCGGGGCGCAGTGTGATTGTGGTGGGACCACAGCTGAAACTCAATCAGTGTGGGGTTCCCAAACGCATGGCGCTAGAACTCTTTAAACCCTTTTTGTTCAAAACCCTTGAAGAGCGCGGTATCGTTTCCAATATCAAGAGTGCCCGCAAACTGCTCGAACGCTACAGAGACACGCGTGATGAAATCTGGGATGCTCTTGAAGAGGTGATTCAGGACAGAGTGGTACTGCTCAATCGTGCCCCGACCCTGCACCGCTTAGGCATCCAGGCTTTTGAACCAGTGCTGGTCGAGGGTCAGGCTATTCAGCTTCATCCCCTGGTCTGCGAAGCCTTTAATGCTGACTTTGACGGAGACCAGATGGCCATTCATGTGCCATTGTCTGTCTATGCCCAATCAGAAGCAAGACTTCAGATGTTGGCAAGCCACAACCTGATGTCACCAGCGTCCGGTAGTCCCAACGTCACGCCAGCCCGCGACATGATTCTGGGTCTCTTTGTTTTGACACAGGTCTACAGCGGTCATAAGGGTGCTGGTAAGAGCTACAAGAGTGCTCCTGATGCCCTTGGAGACTATGCTGCTGGCAAGGTTGACCTCAATTCCTCCATCACTGTCGCTGGTAAGGAAACCAGTATCGGCCGCTTGAAGTACCGCTTCAGCAACCCCGATGAGGCTATTCTGGCAGCCGAGCACGGCGAGATCGATATGCAGGACATCGTCACGATTAAGGTTGATGGCGAACTACTAGAGACCACAGCAGGTCGCGTCTTCTTTGCCAGGCTTGTCAAAGAGACACTTTCTGAAGATGGTGCTGAGGTTCCTGCCTCACTGATTCGCTATGACACCGCTTTTGAAAAGGGTGCATTGCGTGATCTGATCATCAATTCCTTCAAGTTGCTGGGCGTCGAGCGCACCGCCAAACTGCTTGACGGTCTAAAACAGGCTGGCTTTAAACTCTCCACTGCTTCCGGTATCACTATTGGCATTGATGATGTGGCGATTCCACCCCAGAAGAAAGAACTTCTTGAGCAGGCTCAGCGCAAGCTCGAGCAGATTGGCGCCGCCTTTGACCGTGGTTTCACCACAGATCAGGAACGCTATACTCAGGTTGTGCGGCTTTGGAACGACACGACTGAGCAGGTCAAGGACGCAGTTTTTAACCACTTCAAGAATGAAATGCCCTTCAACCCGCTCTTTGTTATGGCACAGTCCGGCGCACGTGGTAATCCACAGCAGATTCGCCAGCTCGCTGGCATGCGTGGTCTGATGGCCAAACCTTCCGGGGATACCATTGAACTGCCCATTCGTGCGAACTTCCGTGAAGGCCTCGATGTACTCGAATACTTTATCAGCACCCACGGTGCCCGTAAGGGTGGCGCTGATACCGCGCTTCGCACTGCCGACTCGGGCTATCTGACCAGGAAACTGGTGGACGTGGCCCATGAGATTGTGGTCCGCGAAGAGGACTGCCACACTGCAGAATTTATCGATATTACCTTTTACAGTGAAGGTCGTTTACGCCCCCAATCCCAGGTGGAAATGTCTATTTACGGACGTACACTGGCACTTGACTTTAGCATCGGTGACTTCAGCCTTAATGCTGGCTCCATCCTCTACCGCGAAGATGTGGCTGCTATCTACCGCCGCTTAAGAGAACAGGACGCGGCTGCAGAAGATATCGTCACAAGTATCGCCGTACGCAGCGCCCTGACCTGCCAGACACGCGTGGGTGTTTGCCGCCAGTGTTATGGTCTGGATTTATCCAGCATGCGCAAGGTTAGCCTGGGCGAGGCAGTTGGTGTCATTGCGGCTGAGTCCATCGGTGAGCCTGGCACTCAGCTCACCATGCGCACCTTTCACACCGGTGGTATTGCTACGGGTGGCGACATTACCCAGGGCTTGCCTCGTGTCATTGAACTTGTCGAAGCACGTAAGCCTAAGGTTCGGGCAGTCATATCTGAACTTGATGGAACTGTTATGGTCGATGAGGACGATGCCCATATCCGTATCGCTATCACCAGTGATGATGGTGAGTTTAGTCGTACCTACAAAGTCGATAAGAACGTTCGCATTCTGGTCAAGGATGGGGAGCACGTGACAGCTGGCAGCCAACTGACCCGTGGCGCCATTAACCCCCATGACCTGCTCGAGTCCCAGGGGCCCGATGAAGTGCGCAAATATCTGGTCGAAGAAGTCCAGCGAGTGTACCGTGGTCAGGGTGTTAGCGTTCATGACAAGCATATTGAGGTAATTGTCAGACAGATGCTCAAATATGTTGAAATACTCGAGTCCGGTGACAGCACACTGCTCGAGGGTCAAACCGCTGAGCGCTTCGATGTCGAAGACATCAACAACAATCTCATTGGCGAGAACAAGGCCCCAGCATCCTGGAAACCCATCCTGCTGGGTATCACCAAAGCCAGTCTTTCTACGCGGTCCTGGTTATCGGCTGCCAGCTTCCAGCACACAACGCATGTGCTCACCGAAGCGGCTGTTAGCGGCAAGGTTGATGAGCTCTTGGGTCTGAAGGAAAATGTGATTTTGGGCCGCCTGATTCCTGCAGGAACCGGTCTGGACTTTATCCGCAAAACTCATGTGGCCGACGAACGGATGCTGGAAAAACGCAAAGCTACCAGCAGCACTCCCAGCCGACCCGTGGTGACCGCAGAAAAACAAGCAAGCTGACCTGTGAATAAGTCTTTCGCCCTTTCCAGTCTGGTCTGGAAAGGGCCATTCTTTTACCGGCTGACAGTTATCTGACAGAACCTCTAGCATGTTAATGAAACCCATAATGGCTATTCACATCGTGCCAGCTTGCCCTGTAGTACCCATAGCTGGGCGGTACAAGGGAATGCAGCATGTGTCTAAGCGACAATGAGACATACCTAGTCGCACTTGATCCCGGAAAAAACCTGGGCATTGCAGTAGTAGCAGCGGATGCGACTTTGATAAAGCACCTTATCATTCACCCAAACGAACTTCTAAGCTATCCCCTACCTGCGGATAGTTGCATCATTGTTGGCAATGGCACAGGTAGCCCAGGCATTCAGCAGATTCTGCAGCAGCGCGGACTTGGTTTTGAAATTGTGGATGAGCAGGGCACCAGTCTTGAGGCCAGAGAACTCTACTTCAAGACCCAGCCACTCAAAGGTCTATGGCGCTTGCTTCCCAAAGGACTCTGGCCCTTGCCCGAACCCATAGACGATTATGCCGCTTATGCCATTGCCCTTCGCTATCTGCGACAAGGCAAAAATAATGCTTCACATGGCATTCCAAACTCCGAATAGTAATTTTCTGTGCTTTCATACCAGTTCCAGCTAAATCATTGGGATAAACCCAATGATTTATCCCGAGCACAGCGAGTAGGAACCGAGGAAGTGCTTCACCAGTTCCACAATAAAGCCAAGCACTTTTATACCGATTCCGATACAATAACAAAATCCAGTTGGTTTTGTATCGTTTCTTATCGGAATCGGTATCTGATTCATCTCCCAGGCGTTCTCGCTG
>CAZZPQ010000016.1:0-35494 GCA_964655595.1 uncultured bacterium | reverse complement strand
GCCTTGCTTTAGCTGGCGGAGTTGTCACGTCTTATATTTATACCAGTTCCGGATAGACCATTAGGATAAACCCAATGATTTATCCCGAGCAAAGCGTTAGGAAGTGGGGAAGCGCTTTGCAAATCATTAAGCAATTTATCGGGCTCGGTATTAGGTGCTAACAGTTACCAGGATTTGGTATGCCAGCGCATTTAGGCGAGCTGCTAGTGTAGTGAGCAAGAACCCCATAAAGGCGTCAGTCTTCAGATGCAGTCAATATCCGGTCGCCATGCGCCATTGGCACGGAGATGACCAAAAACTCGAGCACCTCTGAACCCTCATTCCGCAGCTGATGGGCCATTGCTGCAGGAACATGACAGCCCTCTCCCGCTTGCAAGTGAACCGTGGCATCGTCAGTTGCCAGAGTAGCTATACCTGACAACACGTAAAAGAACTGCTCTGCACGTTCGTGGTAGTGCCAGACCTCAGCGCTACCTACTGGAACACGCTCCTGAATAATGCTGAACTTGGCCGCTTTGTGTAGATGCCAACCGTCGCAGTGCTGACCCCAATGATAGTGTTCGGCATTCTGAATGCTGATGGCTTTAAGGACAGGATTCATCAGCTTATTGCGTCGAACGCGGCGGCAAAATCAACCCTTCCAGACAGCTGCGCCGCTGCCCCCGCAGTCAATTCCAGAATCATAAAGGCCTCAGCAAAGTCTTCGCCCTTATACTGCAGGTCGTACCTCGAGGCAGGTACAAAACCAAACCTTGGATAGTAAGACGTGTGTCCTAAAAGGACAACCGCGTCAATGCCCATAGCGCGGCACTGCGCCAGACCTTCCCGAATGAGTGCCTGACCGACCCCTTGCCGCTGATAGTCGGGTAAAACAGCAATGGGTGCAAGCCCCCAAACCTTAAGGCCGGTGGGATTGTGTTGAGTGGTCACGGGGCTAAAGGCAACATGACCCACGATACGACCAGCAAGCAGCGCCACGAGCGACAGACTCAGGTCACCTTTCTGCCGCATGGTATCAACCAGTCTGGCCTCGTCTTCACGCTCAAAGGCAGCACGGTTCACCGCATAGACAGTAGTCTTATCTTCTGAATGCTCAGCACGGATGGTGATAGGAGTTTGAAGGTGATTCATGGGTTCCTTTCAAGCTGCCGAATATCATCAATATAGCGTGTTACCTTTTGGTCAACTTCTTCAGGATAGTCAAAGCCCAGCGCCTCAGCCACATGCTTGCCAAGCCTGCGTGTTAGTGTCAGCGTCTCAAACAGCGCCTGCCAGTTATCTTCCAGTGCGCTTCCGGCAAAGGTGCGCTGGTAGTGCGCCCAAGTTTCGGCGTCGAGATAGTCCTGAAACCAGCGACCATAGATGCCGACATTCACTGACCAGCCACGCTCCACACCGATGTACCAGCTCAAGAGAGGCTCGAGTTTCTCAAAGCGAATCGCGTAGTCCAGCATGTATTTAGCGTAGTTCAGTTCACCGCGCCAGAGCGCTTTGGGCACATAGACAATATCCCACCAGAAAGCGTTGAGCCTGTCGCTAAACTCTGCGGCGGCAGGCGGGGTGATGGCGTAGCAGGACGTACCAGCGGGCGGTAGCTGCGAAGCTAAACCATCTTTATCGACCAGTACGCGGTAACCAGCTTGTAGCGACTGGGGCTTAATGCTGCTATTGGCTGTAATCTGGAAGTCAATCCGCACACCGTCATCAAAAAGCGCAAGCTGGCTAATCCAGTCATCGCCAAAGGTAGCCTGGGGGTAAAGGGGCCAGCGCACCATCACAGCGCCAAAGTAGGCTAGCCAGATATCATTCTGGGTAAAGGCGGTCGTGTCCCTGACATAGACCTCTACATCATAGTCTGAGAGCAGGTCGGGGCTGCGCTGGGGGTCAGCTCTCGAGCTGGTCAGAATGATACTGCGGATATTCTCCTGCTCTGCCCAGCTCACAAGCTGCGACAGGACGCTTTGTTCATTTCGCATAGCTACAATACTAATACAACGACACCCAGGTATCCTAGCGATCAGCCCGCGCTCGAGCGCAGGCATTGTGGTGGATGAGGGTAGTTAGTGACAAGTCTGGTACTCGTGTTTGGTTTGTGAGGTGTGAAGCTTAACGGTCGGGTTCAGCCGCTCGCCGAAGCGGCGCAAAGGCGAGCCGGCTGCACCCCCTCTTTGGTTTTGCTCCCTTGTTACACGGTTATTACGACATTCCCTTTTTTTTGCCCCGCTTCGACGTAGCGGTGCGCCTCAGCCGTCTGTTCCAACGGAAAGCACTTATCAATCATTGTTTTGATTTCTCCCGCCTCGGCAAGCTCCTTGATGAAAACCAGGTCATCAGCCTTTTCAGATGCCATGGCACAGATCACTTTCTTACCGCCTGTGATTGACGTCCAAAGCATTTGAAAAAGCGGTTTCATTTTGAAGCTGGCAAAAAGAAGGATGCCGTTGGGCTTGAGCGAATGCTTTGCGCGCGGGAATGAGCTACGGCCCAGAACGTCGAAGATCAGATCGTAGGTCTCACCGTTTTGGGTGAAATCCTCCTTGGTGTAATCAATGACCTTATCCGTACCCAGGGATTCGACGTATTCCAGGCGCCGCGTACCGCAAACCCCGGTTACTTCTGCGCCAAAATGCTTGACAAGCTGGACCGCCATTGAACCGATTCCGCCGGAAGCGCCATTAATGAGCACCTTTTGCCCGGGTTTAAGATGGGCCTTTCTAAGTAGACTAGATGCCATGACAGTCCCGTAAGGTAAGGTTGAAGCTTCCTCGTAGGTCAGGTTGGCAGGTTTGAGGGCGACAGTCCCGGTTTCGGGCAGGCAGACATACTCAGCATTGGCGCCCATTTTCATCCCAACGTAGGCAAACACCTGGTCGCCGGGCTTGAATTTCGCGACCGCCTTGCCGACGGCTTCAACTTCCCCGGCCAATTCGCTCCCCAAGATGTTGATCTTGGGTTTGTTCCACCCAAATGCCATGCGCGCCGGGAGATAGAGCAGAGCAGGCATGTTGAACTGGCTGGATGTAAGGTTGGCAAAGTTCCGTGCCGTCAGGTCGCCGTAATTAACAGGTGTGGCACGGACCCTGACCAGAATTTCGTTGTCTTTAGGGACCGGCTTGGGGAAATCCTTGAGTTGGAGGACGTCCGGCGGTCCATATTCGGTATAGATTACGGCTTTCATTGCTCTCTCCAAAAACATTTTGCAGCAGTCTTTTCTGAAGAATACACGATAATACAGGATGAATGATACAAAACCGAACTATGTATATACCGCAGCCTGCGGTATAACACACCAAAAGTGCTATGTTTTACCGCAGCTTGTGAAACTCCCATGAGGAAATTAAAGGAATAGGGCTTACTCAAAAATAGCATCTTCCTTCTTAAAAACCTACCAGAAGTCATATATCCAGAGTATAGCCCAAGCAGCGCCAACCCACCCGAAAAATCATAAACTATCCCCATGACCCACTCCACCTGGCCCTTCCCCTGGCCCCAAAACGAAATCGCCAGCTACACCGCCTACCGCGTCCAGACACCCCCCACCATCGACGGCAAACTGGACGAAGCCTGCTGGCAACAGGCCCCGCGCTCACCCAGTTTTCGTGACCTCATCAGTGGTGAAGCAACCCCCTATGACACCAGAGCCGCCGTAGTGTGGGATGAGCAGTTTTTATACATTGGCTACTGGATAGAAGAACCTGACGTAAGGGCACACTTAACGGAGCGTGACGCGCCCATTTATAAAGATAATGATGTGGAATTGTTTATTGCCGGACAGGATGCCTATTATGAGTTTGAAATCAATGCCCTGGGTACGATTTATGAGGTCTTTTTTATCTGGGACGAAGCGTATGAGCGGGCGGGCTATCACCTGAAACCCGAATTTAAACGAGGTGTGCCGGGTGTGCGCCCTTTCGATGGGGTGGGCTTTAGGCACCCCAGAGGCCCGCGCACGGGTTACTGGAACTATGACCTGGAAGGTTTGCAAAGTGCAGTAGATATTCAGGGCACACTGAATGATAGCAGCGATAAAGATCAGGGCTGGACGGTAGAACTGGCGATTCCCTGGAAAAGCCTCGAGCCCCTGTGCAGTGGGCGCGCACTACCCCCCAGGGAAGGCGATATCTGGCGCATGGATTTTTCGAGATTCAATCAGTACAAGACCTCCGGGAATGATTCGGGCGGTTGGGCCTGGAGTCCGCATGGGGTCTGGGATTCGCACGTGCCGGAGTTATTTACTCAGGTCAGGTTCTCAACAAGGCTGGTGACTGAAAACCTTTTGGGATAATGGAGCCTGCTAATACCGAGCCCGATAAATTGCTTAAAGATTTGCAAAGCGCTTCCCCGCTTCCTAACGCGCTGCTCGGGATAATCTTTCACTCAAACAAGCATTATTCGGCTGCCGGACGCAAGCGAACCAGCGGCACATTGCCACCATCAATCAGCACGTAGATAAAGCCATCCTGTGGCCCAACAGCTACGTCGCGAATGCGCCAGCCTCGGCCCTCGAGCAGTCTTCCGGTCTGCCTTACCTCACGCCCACTCACCTCAAACTGCCCCAGGTACTGATGCGCCAGGTTGCCCATAAAGAGATTGCCCTGCCACTCCGGGAACGCCTCGCCATAGTAAAAAACCAGACCTGAGGGTGGGAAGCCTTCGGGGTGATCTGCCTCCCACCAGTAGACAGGGTTGATGGTTTCTGGCACTTCGGGCGGTGTCGGTGCAAAACGTTGGCGCGTGCGGTAATCGACGGCGTAAGTGGCAATCGGCCAGCCATAATTTCCACCCGCCTCAATGATGTTGATTTCGTCACCATTGCGCTCGCCATGCTCGTTTTCCCAAAGCTCGCCAGTCAGCGGATGAAAGCCTAAACCCTGCGGATTGCGGTGGCCGTAGGAGTAGATGGCGTCTCGGACATCGGGGTCATTGACAAAGGGGTTATCAGTCGGAATGCTGCCATCAGCTTCAAAGCGCAGAATCGTACCGTGATAATTACTGGTGTCCTGTGAGGGGTGGTCGCTCCAGTTCTTGCTGTTGCGGTCGCCAACCGTGATGTAAAAGCGGTTATTCGTATCAAAGGCAATTCTCGAGCCGTAGTGCGCGGCGCTGTTGATGTGGGGACCAGCAATATGCAGCACTTCAAAATTAAGGAGTGCTGACAGGTCCATATCGAGCCTGCCACGCCCCACGTAGGTCGCTGTTAAACCATTGTCACTGCCAGCCCAGGTCAGATAAACCCAAGGCTCGGCGGGAAACTCAGGATGAACTGCTACATCGAGCAAGCCTCCTTGCCCCCTGGCATCAACAGCGGGTACACCCATAACCTCGCTGATTAAGGCCTCACCCAGATCAATCAGCCGGAGCGTACCCTGACGTTCGGTTATCAGGAGTCTGCCATCCGGTAAAAATGCCATGCCCCAGGGGAGGCTCAGACCTTCAACTACAGTCTCCGTCTCAAAGGCAACCTGCGTATCCTGCGCTTTGCCAAACCCCAAAACCAACACAAGCAAAATTAGGCTCATGCCAACAAAAACAGTCTGACCCGTGGTAATCGACTTCATTGTTCCTCCATTTCCATGCTTTTTTTATAGCCTGACACACATGTGAATGTGTCCGCTGGTGAAACTAACAGCTTCAAACCTGCAGCGCGATATGACTATGATGACGAATTGTGACATTTGGTCGTCCACATAGACTCAAGGATAATCGTCTCATCTGTGAGCTTGTTTGTGCTGCTTACAGTGCTGGCTTAATGCTGAACTCATAAAGCACTAAGTGAAAACCGATTTTGCCCGCAGAAGCCTGTTGAACCTTGTGCATCATCGGTATGATACGTTCGGCTTTGAACGCCAAGGCGAAACCTCAGTCACCAACCCCCTGAAACAGCCGCCCAATGTGCTGCTCGAGTTTATCCAGCACCGTGTTTACAGCCGCATTTTCATCTATTATGTGTATTTCCAGATCACCCTCATGAAGCCTGACGCTGACAGTTCCAGGAAGCAGGCTCAGGGTCCAGGTCATCAGCAACTGCGCTGCACTCGGCTTTAGGCTCAGCTTGCGCACAATCAACGCTGGTCTGATAGGCAACTTGGGATGGAAGGCACGCCAGGCAACATCGATACCTGCCAGGATGGATTGGGCTAAAAAGTAAATAAGCAAAGCAGGTAGTGCCAGCCAGTTAAGTCGCCACTCGGGAGGCGGCAACAAGCGCAGACTGAAGTAAGTGACTCCAACAACGACGCTCAAGCCAAAAGCCCAGCCATACGGACTCCCCTCAGCCAATACCCACCAGATAAATGCAAAGAGCAGGCCCCGCCGCGCTGCTGCCAGGAAGTATCGCTTAGGCATAGCGTCCCCCCAGGAGAATAAGCCCTATAAGAACCAGGCCAAGCAGTAGCCAAAGAGCGCCCGCTGTGTCCCAGCGCCTAAGCTGTAACTCGAGTTGTTCCAGCCGTAGATAGAGGCTGGCAGGCCGGTAAGCCGTCAGGAACCTGGGAATCTGAGGACTTGGTAGCTGCCTGAGATACTGCCAGAGTTGCTCAATAACCAGCAGCAGATCACCCGCCGGAATTAGTGGTAGCTTCTTTATCCTCACGTGCAGCACAAAAAGCATGGCGCCCAGCAACACGGGCCAGCTAAGTGTCCAGGTTTTTTGCCAGTTGAGGTCACTGTAAGCCCCGAGGGGCCAGCCATAGAGAACGGTCACCAGGGGTGGCACTAGCAGCGCCGCTATGAGCGTAAGCAGCCAGCTCAGTAGCGGCAAGGGAGCGCTAGCCGTGGACGATGGTCGGCTGAGAAGTATCAGATAGCGCAGCATCAGCACGGTGGTAGCTGTCGCGCTAAAGGTGAGCAGTAGCTCGAGCCAGCCATAAGCACCGCCAATGGCCTCTTTGAACAGGGTCTTGACAAGCGCACCACCCGTGAGCGGCAAGCCAATCAGCAAGGCTGCGGCTACCACACTACCCAGACGCACCAACAGTTGACGCTCCAGACCCACCGCCATAAAGAGCGCCGCCTTAACCAGGCCATGGTGTAACACGAAGATCAGGATACCCGGCACAGCGATGGACCAGCTCTGCGGCTCCAGCAATACAAGTCCCACCATCAGGCTGACCAGTCCCATTTGGCTGACGCTCGAGTAGGCCAGCACGGTCTTGGGAGAGGCTTGGCTCACACCGATGACCGCTGCCCCAAAAACACCAACCACAGCAAGGACCAGCAGCACCAGCCCCAAGGCTGCAAAGACCACCTCGCCCAGCGGCAAAAACCGAAGCCAGCCGAGCAGACCCGTTTTGATCAGCAGCCCACTCAGCACAGCACTGGCAGGTGTCGGGGCCACTGGATGGGCCAGGGGTAACCACATGTGCAAGCCAAAAACTCCAACTTTGATGCCAAAACCCACCAGAAGCAACAGGCTGGGCAGCAGCGGTAGTGCCACCCCAGCCAAGGCTGGCAGGTTCAGACCAGCCTCGCTACTGGCTGACATGAGCAGACCAGCCAGCAACAGCGCCTCGCCAAAAAGTGCCATCACCAGGTACACCCGTCCCGCCCGATAAGCCTCTGACGTACCGCTGTAGACGACCAGCCCAAAAGCCGCAAAAGTCATCAGGGCAAAGCTCAGGTAAAAACTCACGACGTCGTAAGCGAGAATGACCCCGAGATTACCCGTCATGGTGAGCAGCCAGAAGCCCAGATAGCGGCGGCTCGTATATGTACGGTAACTGTACAGTCCGGCAAGAAGCCACAAAAGCGACGTCAGAAGCAGAAAAATGCGACCTGTCTCATCCAGCGATAGTCGTGTTCCCAGAATCAGCCAGGATAGTTCTAGCGGCGCATGGCTGTGCCCAAACAGCGCCAGCAGCACTGCGGGTGTCGTGGCCCAGACAGGCCACAGCGCCAAAGGCCTGCGTCCCACAGATAAGGCGAGCACCAGTAGCGGGGCAAGCAGCGTCAGCAAAAGTGTCATGGAAACATCCCCCGCGTGATGTCCTGTGCCAGTCGCAGGGGACTGTAAGGGCTGGCAGCCAGCAAACCCAACAGCAAGGTCAGGCCCCCCGTGGCAAGGGGTGGCAAGAGCAGTAACCAGGAGGCTTCAGCGCCTTGCACTGGTGGAAACGCCTGCTTGGCAGGCCTAAACCAGATGCGGTACACAACGGGTAGGAAATAAGCCGCGTTCAGCACACCGCTCACCACCAACAGCCCCACGACCCAGGGAAGCTGCTGCTCGAGCCCGCCCAGTGCCAGATGCCATTTACTGATAAAGCCCACGGTTGGCGGCAAGCCAATCATGCCAAAGGCCGCAATGGTAAAGGCGCTCATAGTGAGTGGCAGACGCCTGCCACTGCCATCAATCTCCCTGATGCGGTGAATACCCAGGGTTTCGGCAAGGTTGCCTGCCGCAAAAAAAAGTGTAATCTTCATAAGCCCCTGATGAATCAGATGAACCAGACCCCCTATCACCCCCAGGGGACCGACCAGGGCAACACCCAGCACGATATAAGAGAGCTGACTCACAGTTGAAAAGGCCAGTCGACGCTTCAGATCATTTTGCCGCAAAGCTTGAAAGGAGCCATAGAGGATGGTCAGGGCTGCCCACAGTAGGAGCAGCATATTGAGTCCCAGGGCTGCGCTAAGCTCCATGCCAAAGACATCAAAGACCAGCCGCATGATGCCAAAGGCTCCCGCTTTGACCACTGCCACAGCGTGTAAGAGCGCACTCACCGGCGCGGGAGCAATCATGGCTATAGGTAGCCAACCATGTAAAGGTACGAGCGCAGCTTTGACCCCAAAACCCAGCAGCAGCAAGACAAATATGCTGCGCAGCGCCATAGTGTGCTCGCCTAGTAAATGCCCAATCGCACCGCCAGTGACAAACTCCAGCGGACCTGCCAGAGCGTGAAACCACAGCACGCCAAAGAGCAGCGCCGCACCGCCAAGCATAGTGTAAAAGAGGTATACCCCACCAGCTTTGATAGCGCCACGCGTGCCTCGGTGAACCACCAGGGGATAGGTTGTCAGGGTCAGCAGTTCATAAAACAGCACAAAAGTAATCAGATTGCCCGCCAGCGAAATACCCATAGTAGCGGTAACACAAAGGCTGAAAAAGCCAAAGAAACGGCTGCGATGAGGTGAACCTTCCAGATAGCCTATGGCGTACAGGGTAGTAAAAAACCATAAGACCGCCGACAGCGAAGCAAAGAGCAGTGAAATGGGTTCCACGCGCAGCAGGATGTCATAATCAGGCAACAGGGGCAGACGGGACTCATAGTGAACACCCTGCAACGTACCCAGACCAATTATCACGATGAGCAAAACCTTCAGGCTGGCGCCAAACATATTCAGAAAACTGCGCAGGCGAACCTGATGGTCTGCCAGAAAGAAGATAATGAGCCCAGTGAGTAGCGAACTTAAGAGCACCAGAATGGGTAACCAGAAAGCCCAGTTCATGGCCCATCTCCAAAAGGTACGTTCAGCAGCTCGAGTAGCACCGTCGGTTGCAAACCCATCCAGATAGCCAGCAAAGCCAGACTCAGGGCAAGCAGCTCGAGACTCCGCGGGTTGAATCTGAGTGTGTGTACCTCTTTTGTCCGCAACAGGCTAATACCCAGCAGGCGAAAGAGGTACAGGGCACTTAGCAAGCTACCAAGCAGCAGAACCAGCCCCCAGTACCACTGCCCACTGGCAAAGGCGGCCTGAACCAGCCACCACTTGGCAACGAAACCCCCACTAGGCGGCAGACCCACCAAGCTGACACTGGCCAGTGCCAGGGTAAAGCTGGAAACGGGCAACCGGCTTGCCAGGCCTCGCAAGCCGGTGAGTCGGTCATGACCATAGACCCACAGCACGACACCGGCTGCCAGGAAAAGAGCAGCTTTGGCCAGCGCATGTGAAAGCACATGAAACACCCCTCCCGCATAGGCCAAGCCTGCCCCTTGTGGCGCACTCATTAGCGCCAGGGCCAGCGCCAGATAGCCAAGCTGGGCTACCGTCGAATAGGCGATGAGCAGCTTTAAGCGTCGCTGACCCAAGGCTTGCAAGGAACCATAGATTAGCGCTGCTGTACCAATGAGCGCCAGCACCTGAGCAGCCAGATGCAGCGGTAGCTCCGCAAAGGTAAAAAGCCACAGGCGCAACAGCACATAGTAGGAGGCTTTGACCACCAGGGCGGATAGCAGAGCGCTGACAGGCGCAGGAGCGCTGGCATGGGCCAGCGGCAACCAAAAGTGGAATGGAAAAATGGCGGTCTTAAGTAGTAGCCCCAAAGACAGCAACACCAGCGCCAGCATCGCCAGAATATTGCTCGAGATAGCTTCCTGAAGCAGTTCCAGACTCAAAACACCATGTTCAGCATAGAGCAGGGCGACACCCAGCAGATAGGCCAGGGAACCAAAGGTCGCAGCCAGCAGATAACGCATGGCGGCTGTCAGGGCAATGCGCTCAGCCGACAGTGTCACCAGTGCAACCGCCGAAAGGCTGATTATTTCGAGGGTGACATAGATATTAAACACGTCAGCCGATACATAAAGGCTGCCTAGTCCGCCCCAGAGCAGTAGCCACAGGGGCCAGAAGTTTTTTTCCTGCTGCTGGTGGCTGTAGCGATCAAAGTATACTCCGGCATACAGACCGACAGCCATGCCGATAACAGCAGTCAGTAAAAGCATCAGTGCACTGAGGCCATCCACCCGCAAGGCGATGCCCAACGGCGCAGCCCAGCCTCCCGGTGCGTAGTCAAGCACGGCGTTTTGCTGTACCTGAACACTCAGCCACACAACACTGAGCAAACTTAGTCCGGAAAACCCCAGGCCCACGAACCTGGTCCAGGGCAGTGGCAGCAAAAAACAAAGCACCGCAGCCAAAAAGGGTAACAGGATGACCCAGGCAATCACCCCAGCTACACCTGTTCTTCTGGCAAGTAAGCTTCACCCGTATCCGCATACAGCTGCCGTGCCAGACTAACTGCCAGTGCTGTAGCGGCAAAGGCCACCACGATACCAGTGAGAACCAGCGCATGCGGTACAGGATCGGCTCGCAGCTCAGGTCCACGGTAGGCTGTAGTGACCAATAGCAGAAAAATGGCTGAGGCCATCACATTGAGTGCCAGAATCTTGCGCAGCAGATGCCGGGTCAGAAAAAGTCCGGCAATTGCCAGTACCAAAAGCAGCACTGCCGTCAGCAGATATATGACATGAGCGCTCATCATGAGGCTTTAGATCTGTATGCTGCGGGTTCGGAACCGACAAACAACACGATCAGCATGACACTAATCGAGACAGCAATGAGGCACTCGAGAAAAAACATCCAGGCAAGCAGCGCTGTGGGATAGCTAAAGAGCGGAGCATTGCGCAGCAAAGATAAGATAGTCAACAACATCGGCATCAGAAAACCCAGTACCATGACGAAGTGCAGCCGCAGACCCCGCAGCTGCCCAAAAACCCCTATATTGCTCAGATAGAGCAGGCTGAGGCCCGCAGCAGCCAACACCCCTGCCTGAAACGCCCCACCAGGGTCCTGTGTTCCTAACCACAGAATATAAGCGGCGACTAGGAATATAAGCGGTAGCAAGAGGCGGCTGAATGCTGCCAAGAGCGGCGCAGCTGTCGTTCCGATGCGCTCACTCAGGCCGCCACCTCTCAGTAGTACAAACACAGCCAAAACCGCTGCCAACAACACTGCCAGCTCGAGCCAGGTGTCATAAGCACGAAAAATCAGCAGAACTGCCGTCACTGGCTGCTGCACCTCAAGTTGCTCAGCCTGCACGTGCACCTGCTGCGCCAAACCCTCCCGCGGCCAGCTGAGGCTGCCAAGAGCAACACCCAGACTCACAGCAAAACCAGCGAGCAACACCAGCACCAGCCATCTGATGGGCGTCATGTGTCTCCTTTTTTTTCGGAGCGCATCTGGCCGACCGCAGCCAGCAGTAAAGCACCAGAAAGACCAGCGCCAATCGCAGCTTCTGCCAGGGCAATATCAACCGCTCCCAACCGCAACCAAGCGAGCGCCATCAGCAAGCCAAAGGCCACAAAGAGCACTACCGAGGTGAAAAGCTCGCGGCTAAAAAGGAGCTGCACAACCAGCAACACAAGCGTTAGAGCCAGGATGGCATCAAAGACCAGCATCATGCTTTCTTTCGGGCTTGAGCCACATCTGCAATCAGATAACAAACCGTCGAACTAGCGGCCAGCGCCAGAAGCCATATTAGCATGAGCTTGAGCGTAACAAATACCGAGCCTGCGGCAAGCATCAAGCCAAAAACAGTAAAGCCCAGTCCCAGGGTATCGGCCTTGGTCAGGGCGTGCAGGCGCGTGTGGGTATCGGGAAAACGCAGCATTCCAACGGTCCCTGCAATAAAAAACGTTGTGCCTACCGCAACGAATAAAATCGCAAGTACATTCATGCCTGTGCCTTTACAGTTTGCCTGGCAAAAGCAACCGCAGCAACCGCTGCCAGAATAGCAAAGACAAGAGCAACATCCCGCAGACCAGGCTGATGACTGACCTGGGCCAGCAGTAAGATGATGGCGACACCGGTCGTACCAAATAACTGCGCAGCAAGCATTCGGTCAGCCCGCGTGGGTCCGCGCAGCACCCGTAGCATGCCAACACTCAGATTGATGAGTAATACCACAGCAAAAAACGAAAGAGTCTGAGTCATTCTCGCACTCCTAAAACCGAGCTTTACCCAATCCTACCTTAAAGCCAACGACACCAGCAGGTCGATCCCATGAGCGCTTTCATACATTGACCATGAAGCAACGACGCCTGAAAAACTGTCGATCAGGCTCTTGATACCGAGCCCGATAAATTGGTTGAGGATTTGAAAAGCAATCCCCGCTGCCTAACGCCTTGCTCGGCATAAACCCTTGGGATAAACCCAAGGGTTTATGCGGAAACGGTATGAATAAGTGCAAGAGCGAACCCGTTTATGAACCAGCTACTGGGCCATATGAGCTTTCGTCAGGCGCAATTCAATGCGATCTTCACCTTCACCATAGCGACTGAAACAGGGCAGTGGCAAGTCTTCAGCCAGGGCAAACTCCATCACAGAATCATCCTGATCAAGCTCGAGTCTGAGCACCACACATTCAAATCCAGCCACCATTTCACTTTTATCCATATAGATATTGCCCATGCCCATCACCCGTATAGGCTCTGAGCGAATCCTGATTTCTTCTTGTCCCAGCATCATAGGAAGCATGAAGAAGGATGGTCCATAGAGCAGCATAGGACCAAAGGCAAACATACCTAGAGACGAACCTCCCATGACGATCGTGGTCAGGTCTGAGGGAGCAACGCCAGTATGCTCTATCCTGAGGTTGGTGACAACATCAAACTGCCCACCCGTATCAGTAATGAAGGTATCGATGGCAATCGTAGCCAGATCAGCGCCCTCACCCATGTAGATTTCAAAGCTGTATTGCTGGTCACCACTGGACCATTCCCCAAAACTCCAATCGAAGGCTGTGCCGTAAGACAGCAAGCACAGGATTAAGGTAAACAGCAGGGCTTTTCTCGGCATCTTTAACCTCCATTTCTGACAGAACTGCGACTCTCGTCCTCATCCGCTCGAGTCCTGACTGACACCAGTCTCTTAGCGCTCATCAACACGTGACTCACCAAAGCCTACCTTCAACTACCTATGTCCTTACAGCCAAAACACCCTTAGTCCACTGTAAACGTTGGGGGCACAGCACGATGTGTCTAAGCCAACATACAAACAGGGCAAAAGTCCCGTCCTGGACGGCACCAATCGCCCAAATCCGGACGCCTTGTGCCTAGGTACTGATTGCGATAGCCTGCGCTGCCAAATATGCACTGATATTTACTGGCGTAGCGGTACGGATACTCTCCTGCGCCGCTGCGGCCACGATAATTGACCAGAGCCCCTCGGTGGCGGTAGCTGCCTGACTGGCTTCACCCGCAAGCGCGTTGACAAAATGCACATGTTCCATAAAGGTTGCCCCATGATGGCCACTTTTTTCGATCATAAGCGGATAACCGGGTGTGGAGCGGCGCGAGGGACGCGCGTCACTGAGGAGTATGTCAAGCTGCGTGCCGCTACCACCGTGGCTGAGCAAATCCTCATGCTCGCTGGCCTTGAGGCGTCCCCGACTGCCACAGACAATCAATTCTTCACTGAACATAGGAGCGAACATACACAGGTCAAAGCTGGCGCGAATCCCGTTCTGGTAACTGATAATCACCTGCGCATTGTCCAGAATATCGGCCGCCTGACCACCGTAGTCAAAATCCTGATAGTTCACTGCCAGACTACCTGTGGCGTACACCGTCTCTGGTCGTGAAGCTGCCAGCAGGTTGAGAAGGTCAAAGTAGTGGCAGCATTTCTCAATCAGGGTATTGCCCGAGTAGCGGGCGAACTTGTTCCACTGCCCTACCTTATCAAGAAAGGGGATGCGGTGCTCGAGCATGCTTAAGGTCTTCACCTCACCCAGGCTCTGGCGCTCCCTGATTTCGTAGATGGCTTCTGCGTAGTGAGGTTTGAAGCGGTACTGTAAGCCAAGTTGAAAAACCGCTGGGTAGTCCTGGGCAAGCCGGGTGATGGCGTAGGCATCCTGTAGAGTCGTGGCGATAGGTTTCTCGAGCAAAACAGCTTTGCCAGATGCCGCTGCGACCTTGACGACATCGTAGTGCGTATAATTAGGCGTAGAGATAATCAGGGCGTCGACCTGCTCGTCGAAGCAGGCAGCCTCGAGGCTGTCATAGATGACCAGTGGCGCAGAGCTGAAGCGCGCGTGCTCCCTCTCTGCTGCTGCAATACTGCCAGGATTGGGGTCGTAGACACCGTGAATGGTCGCTCGGCCCTCCAGATGCGTCACCCGAATATGCTCCTGACCATTGATACCTGTGCCAATGACATTAAAGCGGTAGTGTGGCTCGGCATCGGCCACAAAATAGCGATCACCCTCAGGCAGATAGCCGAGTTGAGGCTTAAAGATGCTGGCAAAAGCTTTAGATCGGGACATGACTTTTCTCCTAAATACAGATTTTCTCAGCTGGCAGCGATGGCTTCGCCCAGTTTGGAACCCGCCATCATCAGGCCCAGGGTTTCAGCAGTTGCTTCTGCCTGGCTAAGCTCCCCCATAATGCGGCCTTCGTACATGACCAGAATGCGGTCAGACAGGCTCATAATCTCGTTCAGATCAGCCGACACCAAAAGCACTGCTAAACCCATGTCACGGGCGCGGATAATCTGCCGGTGAATAAATTCTATCGCGCCGATATCGACACCCCTGGTGGGTTGCGAGGCTAAGAGCACGTCAGGTTTGCGCTCGAGTTCGCGCGCCACAATCAACTTCTGAGCGTTACCCCCAGAATAGCTAGTGGCTGTTACCGTGGTTGAAGCAGGTCTGACATCATAATCTTTAATGAGCCTCTTGGCATGCGCTTCAATGCTGTGCTCGTTCAAAAATCCCAAGCGCGCTGAAAACGGTGCTCGCTGATGATCGCCCAAAATCGAATTCATTGCAGCGCTGTAACTGGGTACCAGCCCACGGACATAGCGATCTTCAGGAATGTGACTAAGACCTTCCTGACGGCGCTTACGGGCATTTTCATGGCTGGTATCACGACCTTCCAGCATAATGCTGCCAGCGTCGGCTGGAATCAGTCCAGCAATACACTCCACCAGCTCACTTTGTCCATTGCCTTCAATGCCGGCAATACCAACAATCTCGCCGCCTCTAACATTGAATGAAACGTCCTTGACTACGGGCGTCCCCATGAGCGCATGGTTGACAGTCAAGTTCCTGACCTCGAGCAAGGCCTCGCGCGGCTTGGCTGGCCCTTTTTCCACCCGCAATATGACCTCGCGCCCGACCATCATGTTGGCGAGCTGACGCTGGTCAGTATCTTTCTGCTCGACCGTACCGATCATTTTTCCGTCCCGCATGACGCTCATACGGTCACAGATTTCCATCACCTCATCAAGCTTGTGACTGATAAAAATAACCGCATTGCCCGCTTTGGCATAGTCCTTGATGAACTGAAACAGTCCCCGGGTTTCCTGGGGGGTCAATACCGCGGTGGGCTCATCCATGATGAGTATTTTGGCGTTGCGGTAGAGCGTCTTGAGGATTTCGACCTGCTGCTGAATGCCCAGCGGCAAATCCCGAATCTTGGTGTCGACATTGATTTCAAAACCAAACTGCTTAATCAGTTCTCGAGTACGCTTGCGAGCTAGAGCATAGTTCAGTGAGGGCCCCAGAAGCGGCTCTGAGCCCAGAACGATATTTTCGGTCACTGTGAGCGGTTCAACCAGCATGAAGTGCTGATGAACCATGCCGATGCCCCTGGCAATGGCATCTTTGGGTGAGTAAAAGCTGACCGGCTGACCATCAATGCGGATCTCTCCGCTATCTTGCTGCTGAAGTCCATAAAGGATTTTCATCAGGGTCGACTTACCCGCACCATTTTCGCCAATCAGGGCGTGGACCTCCCCCCAGTTGAGCTCAAAGTCTACTGAATCGTTGGCCACAACCAAAGGAAAGCGCTTGGTGATGCCCGTCATGGAAACTGCAGCTGTCATGCCTGTGAGTATATCACTGCCAGCAGTGTAGCCATATCACTTATTCCAGACACCGCTGCAGATATACACTAAGCACTGCAAGCATTGCTCCCAGAGGGCGATCTTAAGCCAAAGGGCACCCATGAAACGCGCCAGTCGCAACGCCAGCATCATCTTTATCTTTATCACGCTCTTTATTGACATTTTGGGGATTGGTCTGATTATCCCGATTTTGCCAGAACTCATTAAGGGTTTTGCCGGGGGCAGCGAGTCACAGGCCGCGCAGTACTATGGCTGGATTGTCGCCTCTTATGCGCTCATGCAGTTTATCTTTGCGCCGTTTTTAGGGGCACTTTCCGACCGCTTTGGTCGCCGTCCCGTATTACTGCTGTCACTGACCGGACTGGGTATTGATTACATCATTCTGGCCCTGGCCCCTAACCTGACCTGGATCTTTGTGGCTCGAGTCGTTGCGGGTATTGCAGGTGCCAGTATCACCACTGCCAACGCTTATATTGCCGATATCTCCACACCTGCCAACCGCGCTCAGAACTTCGGTTTGGTTGGCGCAGCTTTTGGGCTGGGCTTTATTTTTGGGCCAGCACTGGGCGGCATATTGGGTTCGGTTGATCCGCGTCTTCCCTTTTGGGTAGCTGCCGGATTAGTACTGCTCAATGTCCTGTATGGCTATTTTATTCTACCCGAATCCTTAAAACCAGAAAACCGCAGCGCTTTCTCCTGGCGCAAGGCCAATCCCTTAGGTAGTATCGCCTTGCTTGGCAGCTATCCCTTAATCGCTGGTCTCGCTACCGTATTTTTCCTGCTCAACCTCTCACAGCAAGGCTTGCAAACGGTCTGGGTGCTCTTTACCAGCTACCGCTTTGGTTGGGGAGAACTGACCAATGGTCTGACGCTGGCCTATGTCGGCCTGATGGCGGCGATTGTGCAGGGTGGGCTGATCCGCATCATCATGCCCAGGCTTGGGGAACGTCGCGCCATCATCATGGGATTCTCGCTGGCGGTCTTTAGCTTTTTGGGCTACGGCATTATCTGGCAGGGCTGGATGATGCTTATTGTTGTCACCATTGGTTCACTAGGCGGTATTGCCGGGCCAGCTGTTCAGGGACTTATCGCTGGAACAGTACGGCCTGATGAACAGGGCAAAATCCAGGGTGCGCTCACATCTTTGCTGAGTTTAAGCAGCATCATCTCTCCCCTGCTGTTCACTGCAGGTATCTTTTCTTACTTCACCTCCGAAGCTGCCCCCATCAAACTACCTGGCGCGCCTTTCCTGCTGGGTGCAGTATTCAACCTGATTGCCCTGGTGATGGTTATCCGCCTGTTCAGGCGCATTCCCGAAGCGACTGCCACTAGCGTAGCGACAGCAGCCGTAGATTGAATACAGGCTCTCAGCCGCAGGCAAAAGCTAAAGGGACTAATGCCCTTTACGTTTAATTCCTTAAGGAATCAAACGTGGTCTTGGACCATTAAACCAGATACCGAGTCCGATTGGAACGAAGCAAACTCGCCTAGAGTTTGTGAAGTGTATTTTCGGACTCGGTATAAGGAGGCGACAAGAGATTCTCGAGCCTCATTGCTCAATGCTGCTTTCAGGCAACGGTTGACCCCTCTTTTATGCCTTCAATCCTGGACCGCAACCAGTACCTGAAGTTCTGTTGTTGACAAGCAAGCACTCGAGAGCCGATACTCAGGGCATGATCGACGCTATCTGGGTTTCACCAAACATCCACATCATCGCTGGTCTTGCGGTGTTATTCACGACGTTTCTTAGTGTATTGACCAGCGCTTTTTTCGCTTGGCGAAACCGCAAGGCCGACCGCCTGTTGCATTCAGTTCTGATCCTGGCGCAACTTAGCCTGATGATTCAGATTCTCATTGGCATAAAACTCCTCGATCAGGGTTTAGGCGTCTTGCAACTCTACGTTCACTACCTGGGAGGACTCGGTGCTTTTTTCTTCTACCTTCTATTTTACTGGTTGCCCACTGCAACCCAAAAGCTTCGCTGGACCGCAACTAGTCTGAGTATGGCAGCTTTTTTGTTTGCCATAATGGCTTACAGCATAGGTGGCGATTACGTAGCACGAGGCAGCGCAAATTTGCTAAGCGTTTTGAGCCTATGCTAAAGGCAAGTATCGCCAGAATAGGATTGCAAACATGCCCGAGGTGAGCGATTACGGATAGAGTGAATAGCATCATGTCATGTCATCATGGAGTAACTTAGTACCGTGAAGCTGATTGTCACGCATATCAGTCCTGACTACGACGCCCTGGCCAGTCTGGCGCTGGCGAAGCTGCTTCACCCGGGGGCTGTTGCTGTCTTGCAGGGCGGAATCAGCAAGGGCCTCGAGGCTTTTGTACACCTGTACCGTGATCAGCTTAATTTACAGCGCCTTGACGACATCGTGCTGGATGAGGTCGAAGAACTTATCGTGGTAGACAGCTCTGATCCCGAGCGTATTGCTCCCTTTGATACGCTGCTGGGTAAGGTGCCAGTCACACTCTACGACCACCACCCACGCCCGGAGAAGGCTATTCCGGCGGTGCGGGGTCGGCATCAGACCTGGGGCGCAACCGCCAGTATTTTAAGCCTGCTCTTAAAGGCACGGGGCATCGACATCCCACAAGCCATTGCCAGTCTGGCGCTCCTGGGCATCCACGACGATACCGGCAATCTCAGCTATCCTCTCACCCAGCCCGAAGACTACGAGGCCGCCGCGCATCTGCTGCGCTGTGGCGCTAGCCTCGAGCTTGTGCAGCAGTACATCCGTGAACGCTACGACCCCGAGCACCGCAAGGTTTTTGTGACCATGCTCGAGCACGCCCGAGAGCACCGCCTCGCTGGACGACTGGTGGTCGTCTCGAGCTTTAGCTACGACAACTATGTGGCTGGTCTGGCGCCATTATGTAACCAACTGCAGAGTTTTTACATGGCAGACGCCGCTTTTTTGATTATTCGTATGGAGGGCAAAACCCTTCTAATTGGTCGCTCACAGGGCTTTTTTAATATCGGGGATGTGCTTAAAACCTTTGGGGGCGGTGGGCACTCAGGGGCAGGCTTTGCCCAGACCGATCTGGATATAGAAAGCGTCAAACAGCAGCTTAAAGACAGGTTGCCCCATTATCACCGCGGTTTGCGACTGGCGAAAGACATCATGACCTCACCGGTTCGTACCGTCACAGAAGACACCTCTGCCGCTGAGGCGCACAGCCTCATGATGCGCTTTGGCTATAACGGCCTGCCCGTGTTGAACGCTGATGGTCGGGTCACTGGCATCATCACGCGGCGCAATCTCGATAAGGCCAGTCAGCACCAGCTCAGTACCGCAGCCGTGAAGACCTTCATGATCCGCAAAATCATCACTGCGACTGAGGACAGCAGCCTGCGCGAGCTTGAAACGCTCATCCAGACCCACAATATCGGGCGGCTGCCCATTATGCGTGGGGACAGGCTGGTTGGCATCGTCACCCGCACCGATATTATTCGCGCCCGCCACCAGCCCGATGGAAGTTTGCTCAACCTGGAGGCGCTCATCAGCAACCTGCCTTATGCTGCCAGAGACGTGCTGGGGGCAGCCCGCAAGCACGCCAGGGGCGCTCTGTATCTGGTCGGTGGTACGGTGCGAGATTTGCTACTGGGTGTTGATATACAGGATTTGGATGTCACCATCGAAGGCATGAGCGCCATGCAACTGGCGCGGACGCTGCAAGAGGAGCTAGGTGGCGAGGTCGTGAGCCATGAGAGCTTTGCCACCTGTACGCTTAAGCTGAGCAACGGTCTCAACCTGGATATCAGCACCGCCAGAGAAGAATACTACCAGCATCCTGGCGCTTTGCCACAGGTCATCCCGGGGGCCTTGCCTCAGGACTTGGCCAGGCGCGACTTCAGCCTGAATGCGCTGGCGATTCGCCTGCATCCCGAACCCAGCCAGCTGATTGACCCGCTGGCTGGTCTGGCGGATTTGCAGGCCAAGGCCCTGCGAGTGATTCATCCACTGTCCTTTATTGAAGACCCAACCCGCATCCTGCGCGGTGCCAGACTGGCAGGCCGCCTGGGGCTTCACTTTAGCGATGATACCAAAGACCTCATCCCGGCAGCCCTCGAGCCTACGGTACTTCAGGGTGTCAGTCCCGGCCGCTTGCGCGCAGAACTCGAGCTGACCCTCGCGGAGCCGCGCGTTTTGCCAGCGCTCAGTCAGCTTGCCAAGCTGAGCGTATTAGAGCGCATCTTTGCTATGCACCTGCCAGAAAGCTGGCTTGCCAACCTGGATAGCCTGAGACAGCAGGAGACTACCAGTCCTGAGAGCTATCTGCTCGTTTTGCTGATGAGCGTGCCAGATGAAAAGCTCGAGTCTCTGCTGCAGCACTTTAACTGGCCCCGCCGTTACCTTACGCAAGTAAGCAGGTTAAAAAGCATTCAGCAGCGCCCTGAGCTGAGTAGTCCCATGCTGAATGCACTTAGCCCCGAAGAGAAGCAGGTCGTGCGGGCCTTTGGCAGCAGCTACACCGAACAGCTCCACACCCTGGAACTGCGTTCAAACAGGCAAATCCTTAGGGGTAAGGACGTGTTAGACTTGGGCGTATTGCCTGGACCCGCAGTAGGCCGTGTGCTGGCACGTGTGACTGAGGCCAGAGACGAGGGACAGGTACAAAGCTTTGAAGATGAGCTCGAGCTGGCCAAAACGCTTGTAGCACACATGCAGGAGACATCATGATTATTCGCTATTTGCAGGACACCAATCTGACGGTTTTAGTCATCAGCGGCGTGATAATGGTTTTTGCCCTGATACTGCACAACATCGTGCAGACCTACGTTGCCTCACGCTACGGCGACAACAGCCCCAAGTTCGCAGGTTTCAACCGCTTTGACCCGCAGCAACAACTCGAGCCCATGGGCGTGCTTTTTTTGTTTCTGCTGGGCTTTGGCTGGCCCAAGGCGATTCCCGCTAACAGCCGCAACTACCGTGGTCGCGGACGGCAGGAAGCCCTTGTCTGGTACAGCGGCCCCCTGACCTATCTGGCGGTAGCCTTTGCCTCGGTGCTGCTTGGCTCTATCCTGCTGGCCTCAAGCGGCAACCTTGAACTCTTTCAGGCATTCATGGCAGCAGCTTCTTACGCGGTACTGCACGCTGTGATTAACCTTTTCCCGGTCTATCCGCTGGACGGCGCGCGCGCCGCGCTGGCCTGGGGCAATAACGATGTGCGGCGCTTTATTCAGCAGATTGCCTCTTTTGGCTTTCTGGGCTTTATCGTATTTTTTATGGCTCTGAGCCTGCTGGGTGTCATCGGCGCTTTGCAGGGATTTTTCCTGCGCATCTTTATCAGTATCGTGCGGGCGCTGGGTATCCTCTGAAGCTGCCACTCATCCAACAGCTTGAAACCTGCGCAGCCAATGCGCTGCCCAGTCTTGTGCAGGAGCAGCTTGATGGCTGGCGACTGCGCTTTAACCATGACGTCACCCGCCGCGCCAATTCAGTGCTGGCCGAGCAGATCGGGGCGCTGACCTTAGCAGAAAAAATTGTGGCCGTCGAGGCGTTTTATGCCCAGTACAAAACAAAGGCCCGCTTTCAGCTATGTCCCGCTTCACAGCCTACCGTGCTTGCTGAAACTTTGCTGGGGCGCGGCTACCAGGTTGAAAGTGGCGCCGAGGTGCAGTTTGCTCCTGTTCAGGACATCCTCAGGCTCGCCAGATACCTGCCCACACAGCTTTCTGATAGGCCAGATACCGAGTGGCTCGAGCTTTATGAGCAGGTTGAGCAGGCTGACCCACACAAGCGGCAAGTCAGGGAGCAGATGTTTTACCAGATCAGACCCCGGCACGTTTTTGCCAGTGCGCGACTTAACGGGCGCTGCGCGGCAGTGGGTCTGGCTGTTGCTGAAGGCAGGTATGCGGGTATTTTTAATATGGCGACGCATCCTGAGTATCGTCGCCAGGGCGCTGCCACTGCCGTTCTCGCCGCACTGGCTGACTGGGCTGCCGGTCAACAGGTCACGTCCCTGTATCTTCAGGTAGCCAGCAACAATGAAGTTGCCAAAAGCGCCTATGCCAAAGCTGGTTTTAGAGCGCTGTACAGCTATGACTATTATGAAGCGTCCTGCTAATACCGATTCATCTCCCAGGCGTTCTCGCTGCGCTCGGAAACGCTCCGGTTATTTCTTAAGGAAATAACCGGAATTGGTATAAAAACCTCTACCAGACGGACGCCAGCGACCAAATCTCGAGACTGTGCAGCAGGCTCTCACCTTCGGTATCCAACCACAGGCAAGTGGAATCGGCGCGTTCCGGATAAACACGCGCTACCAGTGACAACTGCTGATTTGCAATAAGCTCAATGACCGAATGATCCACATAAATATGCAGCTTTAAGCCATCTTCGGCAGCAAAGTGTAACCTATAGTCGCTGCCATCAGGTGTCACAAGCCTAAGTTGCTGCGTCTGCCAGTCGATGTCAAGCCTGCTAGCCTGCTCAGTTGTGTACTCAAAAGCGAACGTTGTTGTTGACGATCCCTGCGGACTTAGCCTTAACTGGATTTCCAAAGCCTGTCCAAAGGTGCCCAGCTCGAGTTTTTGCCCAAAAATCTGTGTAGCCACAGCGACATGTTCCCGCCGCAAGCTTTGCAACTCGCTCACAAAGCGCTGCTGAAGCGTCAATTCTTCTAAAAAGAGCTCTCGGGGTAAAGACATCACCCCTGACCAGCCTGCGTTTAGCTGTTCATCCTTGCTGCGTTGTTCCTGAAGCCAGCCAAACATAAGGCGTCGCCCCTTCACCTCAAACGTAAGAGGGGCATAGTAGCAGTGCTCACCCCAGTCAAGTCGTTCTACAGACTTGGGGTAAAACCAGCCATCGACGAAATCACCGACGAGTACCAGGGAATACAGCAGCTTGTGGTCTTTCCACAATGAGACGATGAGAAGCCACTGGTCTCCCAGGCGAAAAAAGTTGGGGCATTCCCAGACATCGCCAACATCCTGGATAGCGGCTCTAGATTCATTGGGAATAAGTGGGTGGAGGTACTCCCAGCTTTGCAGATCACCTGAGCGGTAGAGCAGCACCTGCCCCTTGCCGTCAAAACTCATGCTGACAACCTGATACCAGGTGTCGCCATCCTGCCAGACAAAGGGGTCACGGTAATCCTGTTGGCGAAAGCCAGGTAAGCCAGGTGCGGTCAGGACAGGGTTATCCGGGTGTTTTTGCCAGTGCACGAGCGTCT
Source organism: uncultured bacterium (assembly GCA_964655595.1). Classification (GTDB taxonomy): domain Bacteria; phylum Deinococcota; class Deinococci; order Deinococcales; family Trueperaceae; genus CAZZPQ01. The sequence goes on along the minus strand of CAZZPQ010000016.1, from coordinate 11,746 downwards.
CATCAGCTGTTGCCATGCAGGTGGTTTGCTTGCCGCCTTTGACCCCGGTATAAAAGACCGTGGGAATACCTGCATGATTGACCGTACAACCTGACCAGCAACCCCCGTCATCGACAGGTTGCATGTCTGGTGTAAGCGCCGGAGGCAAGTCCTGCCAGTGCACCAGATCGCGACTTACCGCATGACCCCAGTGGGGTGCGCCCCAGGCAGCCTCATGCGGGTTGTACTGGTAAAACATATGATACTGACCCTGCCAGTAAATGAGTCCATTGGGGTCGTTCATCCAACTGCTGGGTGGCAGGAAATGGAATACGGGCCGATGTGGATCCCCTTTGAGTTCTTGGCGTTTGAGCGCGGCTTGCTCGAGCCATTTGTTGGATGCTCCTGTATCAATCATATTTTGTTGGCAGATCTGGCGATGGGTCCATCTGACCAAGAGGATTTCAGTTCATGAATGCCAAACCGCTCGATAAACAGTTCACCCTCTAGAATGCTCAGCTCGAGCCGCCTTAGCGCTGTGGGTAAAAAACATAAGGACATACATGTTTCACCCTCATCAGCAAAAATCTCTATCGAGGTTTTATCAAGCAGAATACGTAAGTTAACCCGATGGTTTTCAGCTCTGAGAAAGGTGGTTTTGCCCAGGCAACTGAGTGATTTACTGGCAGTATCGTAAGTTATGCTAATACCGTGCAACTGTAAGGTAAAGGCGCTCGTATGCTGCGCATCAAGCTGGCAGTCAATGTCAAGTAGCTCAGCTTCAAGCTGCGGCAGGGGGTTGTGTCCCGGCTGAAGGCTTTGTGCGTCACAGCTATGACTTTGCTTATACAATGCCCTTATTTCTCTGACAGGTTGTCTGATCAAACGAATACCTTCAGGCATTGTTTTTAGGCTGAGTTCGTTGGGGAAGTTCATCTGTTGATTAAAGGGCATGTTAGGATAGACACCGTCTTTCATCCAGGCAATTTGGATACGGCGACCATCGGCTTCAGGAATATCACTAAAACTTTGCACCGCATAGTAATACTCACCCCAGTCCGCTTTTAACAAATCGCTTTCTGGCACATAGGTTTGGCCATCAAATGCCCCTAACAAATAACTGCCATTTGCACCTGTAAAGACCCACTTTTGCTTTTGTATATCACCATCTACCGCCAGAGGGAAAAAGTCAGGGCATTCTCGAGTGCCTGGTATGTCTATATCTTGGAGATGTTGCCAGTCTTTGAGATTATTAGAGGCGAAGAGGGCAAAATGATGAGGCTCATCTATAAAGAGTGCCATAATCCAGCTCGAGCTAGGTCCATGCCAAATGACTTTTGGGTCGCGATTTCTACCTCGAATATGTCCTAGAACAGGGTTGTTTTCATATTTTCGCCAGGCTCTAGCCTGATCATGGCCAAAAGCAAGACACTGGCTAAAGGCTTTATCGGCAGATTCTTCAGAGGTGCCGCCTGCTGCTGTATATATGGCCACCAGGCTGCCTTGCCCATGGCCGCCACTGTTATGCCAGTCAACCACCGCAGAACCCGAAAACATGGTTCCCAGCTCGTCAGGGTTTAGCGCGTTCTCGAGTTGCTGCCAGTGTACCAGGTCTTTACTTACAGCATGTCCCCAAGTCATGTTGCCCCACTCGGTTCCAAAAGGATTGTGCTGAAAAAATAGATGATACTCCCCCTTATAAAAAACCAGACCGTTGGGGTCATTGAGCCAGCCCTGTCGGGCAGTGAAGTGAAATTGCGGGCGGTACTTCTCATTATAAAGTGAATCTTGCATTAGCGCTCTCGTTTCTTTCCTTAGATAATTTTCCTTACTGCTTAGGTTTAACAAACTGCTCCGACTGAAGTTAAGCATCTACCGTCATCTACTGACAGGGCTTATACCTTTCAGCTGGAGCTTTTCAGCAAAGTGACAGGCAACATGGTGTCCACTACCCACCTCTCTAAACTCAGGTTCTTCCTGTTTGCACCTTGCCTCAACGTAGCGACAGCGGTTTTGAAAGACACATCCCGGCGGCAGCTTGCTTGGGTCGGGTGGTGAGCCCTCGAGTACTATTCGGTGTTCGCGCTGATGAGTTTTAACGCGTGGGACAGCGGACATAAGGGCTTCGGTATAGGGATGTGCTGGTAGCATCAAAAGATCATCTCTTGAGGCATATTCCACCATTTTGCCGACATACATGACAGCTATGTTGTCCGACATATAGCGAATGACTGCCATATCATGGGAGACAAACAAGAAGGACAGGCTAAACTCATCTTGGAGCTTTTTCATTAAATTAAGAATTTGTGCCTGTACGGAGACGTCCAGTGCAAATACAGGTTCATCTGCCACGATAAACTTAGGCTTAATAGACAAGGCTCGAGCAATGCCAATACGTTGGCGTTGCCCACCGCTAAAACTATGTGGATAACGGCTTAGGTGTTCAGGTCGTAAGCCTACTGCTTCAAGCAATTCTCTGGCTTTGTCTTCACGTTCCTTGACGGTTCCGATGTTGTTACAAACAAGGGGCTCAATAATGTTATCCCGAACAGTCATGCGTTCGTTGAGCGACGCGAAGGGGTCCTGAAAAATCATCTGCATATTAACTCGAGCCCTACTCATTTCCCGAGGTCCCAAAGAGAGTATGGGGATCTTTTTTCCATCGTCATACAGATTTATTTCGCCACCAGTAGGTTCATAGAGCCGCAGAAGCGAGCGCCCCAGTGTGGATTTGCCACAGCCACTTTCACCAACCAGCCCGAGGGTTTCCTTTTTACCAATGCTGAAGCTCACATCGTTAACCGCCTTGATGTAACCCACGGTGCGCCTGAGCAAACCCTTTTGAACTGGAAAAAACTGCTTAAGATTTTTGACTTCAATGAGCATTTCACGTTCATTCATGCGGGGCCTCTTTTCGAGCTGACAACGCGCTCCCCTGCTTGCTGGCCTGATAACTGTGTGCTGCCTGATCAAAAAGATAACAGCTGACCAGATGCCCAGGCTCTACCTCTATGACGGGTACGGAAACCGGGCGATCACACAAGCCAGGCATGAACTCAGAACATCGTGAGGCAAAGACGCATCCCTGGGGTAGATCGCGAGGACTGGGCACATTACCAGGAATGGGATGCAGTGGCAGTAGTGGTCCATCAATCGTTGGAATCGAGTTCCACAACCCCTTGGTATAAGGGTGTAGAGGATTATCGGTTATCTGTTCAGCAGTACCGTACTCAATACGGTTGCCCAGATACATCACCGCAATAAAATCCGTTATTTCGGAGACCACTGCCAAGTTGTGCGAAATGAGTAGAATAGACATCCCAGTACGCTCCTGAAGTTCGGCTAACAATTCAAGGATTTGTGCCTCGATCGTTACATCAAGCGAGGTAGTAGGCTCATCGGCAATCAGTAGTTTGGGTGAGCAGCTAATCGCCATGGCAATCATGGCCCGCTGACGCATACCCCCACTAAACTGATGTGGGTAGGCATCGATGCGACCTTCTGGGTTCGGGATACCAACCTGGCGCAACAGTTCTATTGTGCGCTGCCTTGCATCTTGCTTAGTCATACCGTCGTTATGGATCAACAGCGCTTCAGATATCTGATTGCCAATCGTATGCATTGGCCCAAAAGACGTCATCGGCTCCTGAAAAATCATAGCGATATCATTACCTCTGATATTACGCATCTGTTCACCTTTTGGCTCGAGCTTTGCCAGATCAACAGGAGGCACATCATCATCTGGATAGAAAAGAATCTCACCACTTACGATTTTTCCAGGCGGTGAAGGAATAAGGCGCAGGATAGAATGTGCCGTAACAGATTTACCACAGCCACTTTCCCCGATCACACCGAGGGTATCGCCTTTGTGAAGAGTCAAATTGACAGCGTTGACGGCGTGAATTATGCCCGTATCCAGTTCAAACTGGGTTCTAAGATTTTTAATTTCAAGCAAGGGTTTTTTCATGGATTTCCTCAGCGCGTCGCATAGGGATCAGCAGCATCCCTGAGCCCATCACCGATGAAATTGAACATCAGGATGACAAGTACGACAAACAAGCAGGGGATGAGCAACCAGGGAAAATGGGCAATGACAGTTATTTTTTGAGCATCCTGCAGCAAAGTCCCCCAGCTAACTGCTGGAGGTTGTATACCCAGACCCAAAAAACTCAGGGCGGTTTCTCCCAGGATGATGTTGGGAATTGCCAGGGTGATGTGTACGATCAGATAGCTGCTAAATGCCGGTAGCAGGTGTCGGAAAATGATTCGAGTATTACTGGCACCAGCTGCTTTGGCAGCGAGTGCAAACTCTTCTTCGCGCAGTGAAATAATCTTTCCTCTAACAACGCGCGCCAATCCTGTCCAGCCCAGAATGGCCAAAATGATAGTGATGGCAAAGTAGAGGTTGACCGTTCCCCAGTCTCTGGGCAGGGCTGCGGATAAAGCAATCCACACGGGTATGGTGGGAATGCTAATGAGCACTTCAATGATGCGCTGAATGACTTCATCAACCATTCCACCATAGAAACCGGAAATGCCCCCGATGATGGCCCCCAGAACAAAGCTGATAAAGACACCCCCAAAGCCGATGAATAAAGATATGCGGGCAGCATAAATGATTCTGGAAAATAAATCCCGACCAAGTCTGTCCGAACCGAAGAGGAACATGGGAACACTGCGATCCTCAACACCAAATAACTTGTGCTGCATGGGAATTAAACCTAAAAGCCTGTACGATGTACCTTTGACAAACAGTTTTATAGGATGTTCCTCACTGCTATCAACGGTGTACTCATATTTGAAAGTACTGATATTGAGTTCACGCCGCAGCTCATAAATAAAGGGACCTCGAAACTGACCTTCCTCATTAAAGAATCTCACCTGGGTCGGGGGGGCTTCATTCATACCACTAAAGCGCTCGAGAGAACCATAGGGTGCAAAAAAACCCGCAAAGATAGCGATGATATAAAAGGCAGCCAAAACATAAACACTGATTAGGGCTAGTTTGTGCTTTTTGAAAGCATGCCAGATAAGCGTACGCTGTCCAGCAAAGTAGAGTTTTTCCTCGAGTGCTTTGGCGCGCTCGGTACGTCGCTTGGCAAAATATGTGTGAATACGCGAAACCATAAAAACCCCTTAATCGAACCTGATTCTTGGATCGACCCAGGCCAAAAGAACATCTGAAATAAGCGTGCCTAGCACGGTTAAACCACTTAGAATCATCACGATACTACCCACCAAATACATATCTTGACCGAGGGCTGCTGCAAGCAGGACAGGACCTAGCGTTTCTAGACCCAGCACCTGCGAAACAATAATTTCACCACTAACCAGTAGTGGCAGGGTCCAACCGATGGTGCTGACTAACGGATTGATGGCTGCACGAACTGGGTATTTGAAAATAAGCCTGCGCTCTTTAAGTCCCTTGGCCCTGGCTGTGGTGACGTACTGCCGATTGATTTCATCTAGCAGCGTTCCACGCAATACGCGAATTAAACCTGCCGTCCCTGCAGTTGCAATAACGATGACCGGAAGCCACAGATTTTTTAAAAGATCAAGAAACTTGGCGAAACTCCAGGGGGCATCCTGAAAGGCTAAGGAATAAAGGCTGGTCACAGCCCACCCAGTTTGGACAAAAACAGCATAGGATAAAACCAGGGCAAGCAAAAAGTTAGGCAGAGCCAGCCCAATAAAGCCAAATATGGTGGCGATATAATCGCCAATAGAGTATTTCCTGAGAGCTGAATAGATGCCTATAGGAACGGCTAAAAGCCACTGGACAGCCAAGGCAAGAAGGGTGATCGAGATAGACATGGGGAGGCGCTCGAGAATAATCTCGGTGACGGGTCGATTGTAGATGAAAGAACGCCCCATTTCACCGTAAAAGATGAAGTTCCTCATCCACATGTAGTACTGGACGATGAGGGGTCTATCAAGTCCATAGCGCCTATAAAGCTGGTCAATCTCTTCTTGGTTAAAGCGAAACCCTGCATTCTGTAGGTTCTGCACATAAGTGTCAACATAGCTGCCTGGGGGCAAAACGATGATGATAAAGGAGATGATCGAAATAATAAATAGAAGGGGAATGGCAAGCCCCAGCCGCCGTAAAACAACCGTCCTCATGTTATGCCTTCCCTGCTATAGCCTGTAGCACTGCCATATTACCATCCAGCACAATTCTACGCACCTTTTCAACTGTTATCTTATATGTATCAAAGCTTGCCATTACTTGACACACAGCGTTTTTAGTATGACTCAGGTAAAAAGGTAGTGGTTCAAGACAGAATGTCAACCTTTTGAGCAACAAGGTTTTTCACCCATCAAACAAGGGCTTGCAAACCTTTTTAAACAACATACATGCTCGAGCCACTACCAGTTAAAGCCTGAGCTGGATAAAGGCTGCAGGTAAAGAATTTCTTTACCTGCAAGCTTTATTACTGAGTTCTGAAGAAAATCTGCTCCATACCATAATCAAGTGCACGGTCAAAGGGGTAGCCTTCTTTAATGACATTGCCCAGATCAGCATTATACAAGGTGGGTACGGTCATTTTGCCTGTTAGGAAAATGATGGCATAGTGTTCACCAAACCAGTCCATAAGCTCTTGGAACATCGCTGCCCCTTGCTCTGATTCTGGCGGATAGGCTTTACGTGCAGAATCAAGATCAAAGAATTTCTGAATGTAAGCGGGTGGTTCACGACCAGAAGCGCCATTGGTAGCGATGTACAGCCCTGAAGCAGGTCCCCAGTGCCCCTTACACAAGTAAGGACAGTAATCCTGTGAAATACCGGGGGCCCAAATGGGTTCATCACTCCAGTGGATGGTTGCCATCAACTCATTACCTTGCATGCGTTGATTCCACAGGGTGCTCTCAATGATATCCACACGTGTTCTAAGACCAGCATCTTCAAAGTAAGCCCGCAAGAGTTCGCCCGTGGCAGCAAAATCAGGAGAGACTGCTGCTGTGGTAATCGCTAAGGTAAAGGGATTACCATTGGCATCAAGGCGGAAACCTTCGCTATCGCGCCCGCTCATGCCAACTTCATCAAGTAAAACATTCGCCTGCGCTAGATCAAACTCGGCATCGGTGATAATAGGTGCAGTGTACAAACCAAAGTACAGGTTGTTGTTTAGGTCGTCACTGTTGACTGCCAGTGCCAGTGCCTTGCCGAAACGTGAGTCGCTAACGAGTTGTTGCCAGGCGCTACCTTCAGTCTGATAGTCAAAGTCGTGATTTAACCAGAGGTTAGGTGGGTTGTTAATAGAGCCATGTAGCACCGTGCGTATGTTCGAGCGTTCGGCATTTTCCTGATAAAGCGGCATTTCCTTGAGCTGTGCGTAAGAAGTGACGACATCATATTCTCCAGCTGCCGCTTTCAAGATAATGGTCTCAAGTTCGTTAGAGACGACCGCCACTACGTTATCGACGTAAGGCAACTGATTGCCTGCAATATCGACTTTCCAGTAGTATGGGTTACGAACCATACGCGCCTGGGTGCTATCGGACACTTCAACAATCCAGGGGGCCAGGGTAGGAACACCAAGACCCTGGGGCTGATAAAATTCCCAGTGGGGCATGTCTTTGAGTTCGACAAGTGCTTCCCAGCTTTCAAGCTCAAGCTCGTCCAGCATGGGTTGGATTTCAGCAATATCTGTATAGTCACCATGAAATTGCTTGATGTAGTGTGCTGGTCGAATCAACAGCGTATAATCAGGAATCCATGAGGACAGTTCTGCCAGGAAAAACCCATAAGGGCGATCAAAGCTTAACTTGAAGGTGTAGTCATCAATAATCTCGAGTTCTGCTAAGGGGTTCGCCGGGTCGCCCAGGCTCTTGAGTTTCGAGGGTGGCGCGCCGTAAATCCGCTCATCGGTGTATAGCTCAAAGGTAAAGCGAACGTCTTCAGTGGTTACTAGCACACCATCTGACCATCTAAGCCCTTCACGAATACTAAGGGTGTACTCACTGAAATCTTCGTTGATGGCATAGCTGCTCAAAATAGCCGGGAGTGGATCTTTGGTGCTTTGGTCGGGCGCTCTTAAAAGCGTCATGCCTGTAGCGAGCAAGAGCTCGTGAACAGTACCGTTTAGATTGGGTACGCGAATCGTCCCCCCATGTTGCCCAACTTCCCAATCTAGCCACTGCTCAGAGTTCAGAACGCCCGGGCCAACCACAAAGGGTTCTTTGGGTAAACGTTCAGCCACAGGGGGCAAACCCATATTGGCCAGCATGGGAGATTCGGTAAAGCTTTCTGGAACAGGATACTTTTGCTCAGAAACGGATATCTGGGCCCAAGCCATGAGTAAGAAACTCAAGCTGACCAGTGCTAACAGGACACGCCCATAAAACGCGTGCCGGGCTGCTCGCCCTGTTTTGGCGACAGAATCGTTGCCGCTGTGATTAGTCTTATTAGGGTTTTGCATATCTTTCCTTTCAATACTGTTTAAGGCGGGTTTTTGAGGTTGAGTCTTTGAGAAGGCTACCATGAAACACTGCTCCCAAAAGGGATTTTTTGCAAGTTTCATCATCTCAATAGCTCAAAGCTAGTAGGGATGTCTTCTGGGCTTTTATCTACCTCCTTTTCATCAAAAACTACATTGGAATCGATTCCAATGTAGGGAAACTTCAACTTTTCAATTGGGCAATTGAGGCTCGCTCAACAAAAGGACAAGGGAGACAGGCTTGAACCTTGCTATCAGCACCTGAAATCAGATGATTGACTACCCATTGTCCCATAGCATAGTGGGGCAAGGCCAAAGTTGACAAGCCTGGATGTAAGTAGCTCGCAATAATCTCTTCGTTATCAAAACCGATAATAGAGACATCTTCGGGAACCTTTAGATTTAATTTTTTTAGCGCGTCATAGGCACCCATTGCCATACGATCAGTGCAACAAAAAATGGCCGTAGGTGGCTCGGCTAAATCCATGAGTTTAAGGGTACAGTCATAGCCAGAATGTGCATAACTGTCGCCTTCTAAAAACAGGGTTTCATCAAAGGCAATACCAGCATTTTCAAGGGCTTGTTTGTAACCTGTTAAGCGACCAATGGGGGCTGAGTAGTTGGTGCTGAGCTTGTTATCGGTGATGATGCCAATACGCCTGTGTCCCTTTTCTAGCAGTTTTTCTGTTGCGGTTTTACCTCCCAAGACCTCATCAGGTGTTACCGAAGGAAAAGCTCTATCCTTGGTAAAACAATCCAGGAGAACAGTAGGGGTATCATGAAAACACTCTGCCAGTTGAACCTCGTGGTGAAACATTGCTGCGTAGATGATGCCCTCGACATTGCGCTCTAAAAGAGCTTGTACTGCGGCTTCGGTACGCTCGGCATTGTTGTCAACATCTATGACCAAAATCAGCTTGCCATTTTCCCAAGCCGCATCCTGTGCACCTTTGATGACATTGACGGCATGTGGTGTTGTGGTTACTGCGTCTGCAATAAAGCCTATGGTCTGGGATTCCTGGGTTCGCAGGGAACGTGCGGTAAAACTAGGTTGGTAATCAAGTTTCTCAATGACCTGACGCACCTTCTGGCGGGTTTGTTCCCTGACATTTGGCTCATCATTCAATACCCGAGACACCGTACCCACACCCACTTTGGCTTCACGGGCAATATCAGCAATGGTGTACCGTCTCGAGTCCACAGTCGTTTCGTCCTTAATATTTAATTTCTGGGCTAGTGTTTTATATAACACGCCAGTTTTGGAATCGATTCCAATGCTATTCTATTTCTAGAATTTTGTCAATAGTCCCCTGGAAATTCCAGAAGTCAATTAAAACGGAGCCCGATAAAATGATTACAGATTTGAAAAGTAATCCCCGCTTCCCACTCGCCCTGCTCGGGATAAATCATTGGGATAAACCCAAGGATTTATCCGGAACTGGTATAAAACACCAGCATTCTGCCCCTAGACTCTAAAGGCGTCAAGAGACCAGAAATCAAAAAGATGGTTGATTGTAGCTAGTCAAAAACCCAATCACAAAAACAGTTGCCATCAGCAGCAAGGGCAGCGCAAAGACTGCCATGCGCAAGCTATAGCCCCTGAGTGTGGGTGCAGCTTTGACAACTATCAGAAACAGGGGGCTCAGGGCAATCAGGATAGCCGCCCAGACAGGAATACCTGGTCTGGGAAAAATCGTGGCACAGATTAAGAGCGTACCCAGAATAAATATGAATGTGCTTGAAAAAAGCGGACTTACTTCAACTTTATAAAAGAAACTGGCCAGCATGATGATACCAACGCTGGCTGCCAATGCCCCGGCCAGTTGCGCCATGGAACTCGAGCCATTCGTGGCAGACATGGCGCTGAACACGGCTATCCAGATAATTAACGACAAGAGCAGCGCTGGCGCAGGTAAAACTGGCTTGGGGCTATCCATCAGTTTCTCCAAAATCCACCAGCTGATTAGAAAAACCAACGTTAGCCCGCCAAGCCACAGGATATCTTCGGTGGTGCTCCAGCTCCGCATACGGTTGCGCAGCAGCATAAATAAAAAGCCCAGCACCAAAGTGGCACGTAAAGCCCAGCGAAGGAGTAGGTTTTTGTTCCATAAAGGCTCAACGAGTCCCCACAGCAATCCTGCAAGCGCCAGGATAAAAATATAATCGCGGTATTCTCGAGGTGGAAAGTTTGGCCAGCCCGGTCTAAGCACCACGTAGCTTGCCAGATAGGCAACCACAATGGCGATGGGAAGCGCATGTTTTGGAATAAAGGCTCTTAGAATGAGATAAACAGTCCCGCTAACAAGCAGCGGAAAAAGCACCGTCCACAGAAGGTGAACCAAAAAAATGTTCATTTACCACCATTTCCGGCTATTGATAGCTCGAGCGTTTCTGGCTACGGCGAGAAGCTGCACACGCCACGCCGCTTAGGGTAACAACAAAGCTTATACGCGAGGAGGGTATTTCAATGAATACCCTCCTCGCGTATATACTCAAACTTTATTCTTAAGCATATTACTGGCGAATGCCAGAAATCGACACCATCAGCGTAATCTCATCACCGATGACGCCAGTTAACCAGTCAATGCCAAAGTCCTGACGGTTGAACAGGAATTCGGCATAATAGCCGATGCGATACTCACCTTGTGCGCCCTGACCCTCACCGATATATTCCACAATGGCGGTAACAGGTCTGGTTGTGCCACGCACACTCAGGTCCCCAGTGACCTCAAGATTACCGTCTCCCAAATCTGTAACGCTGGTACTTTTGAAACTGATGGTGGGAAACTCAACCGCATTCAGAAAGTCAGGACCGGTAATGTCGTTGTCGCGCCGCTGGATGCCGCTATCCAGGCTGGTCGCATCCACGCTAAACTCCACACTGCTATTACTGATATTGGAGCGGTCAAGAACGATTGTATAATCAAACTGGTTAAAGCGACCAAACTCACGACCAAAATTGCCATAATCAACATTATAGTAAACGAACGAGTGCGCCGGATCGGTAAAAGCATAGGTTTCTGTCTGCGACATACCAAAAGCACTCAGACTCAGAAAAAGCACTACAAGTAATCGAACAATCAGTTTCATAAATACACGCCTCCTGAAAATCGGCAAGGTTATTGCCTGAAGTTAGACTATGACAAGAACCGAGCTGAGTTTGCCAAATAGAATACCGAAATCCGACCTAGTTATTGCTACCCTGCTAATTTAGCACCCACTACACTCCCCCGTAAGTTTCCCCACATTCATTACTCTTGGCATGCAAAATGTCTCTGTACCTCATTGTACTACGGAATTGTACTACGGAGACCGATAAATTGATT
>CAZZPQ010000015.1:23641-35999 GCA_964655595.1 uncultured bacterium | reverse complement strand
CTGGTCACCTGGACTAATATCGTTTCGGCGCTTAAGAAGGGATTAAAAGTAATATCGCTGATTATCCTCGCTGATTGATCCAGTGGCATAGTTTATACCAGTTACGGATAAATCATTGGGATTACCCCAACGATTTATTCCGAGTAGAGCGAGCAGGAAGCGGGGATTGCTTTGCAAATCTTTAACCAGTTTATCGGGTTCGGTATTAGGGGTACATACGTGTCAGCATCCTGGGAAAAGGGATAACCTCGCGCAAATGAGAAACTCCGGTAATCCAGGCCAAGGTCCGCTCGAGCCCAATACCAAAACCGGAGTGTGGGACGCTACCGTAGCGCCGCAGATCCAGATACCAGGCAAAGGCGTCTTCGGGCAATTTATGCTCCACAATGCGCTGTTTTAACAAGTCATAGTCATGGATACGCTGCGAACCACCAATCAACTCACCATAGCCCTCTGGAGCTATCAGGTCATCACACTTTACACGGCTAGGATCGTCATCATAGGGCTGCATATAAAAAGCCTTCGTCTTTGTGGGCCAGGCTTCAATAAAGACCGGGCGATCAAACATATCACCCAGGACCGTCTCGTGAGGTGCGCCAAAGTCCTCGCCCCACTCGAGATCTAGTCCCTTTTCCGCCAGCAATGCGAGTGCTTGATCGTAGCTGATGCGGGGAAAACTGCCTTTAGCTGAGGGTTCCAGTTTGCTAACATCACGCTCTAGAAGTTCCAGCTCCAACTGACGCTTTTCCAGCACTCTGCCAACAATATAGGCTACTAAATCCTCCTGCAATTGGATATTGCCATCATGCTCCAAAAAAGCGACTTCAGGCTCAACCATCCAGAACTCGAGCAGGTGTTTTCGCGTCTTGGACTTTTCGGCACGAAAGGTTGGTCCAAAGGTGTAGACCTTGCCTAGTGCCAACGCTCCAGCCTCAGCATAAAGCTGACCAGATTGCGACAAGTAAGCACTATCCTCGTCAAATAGTTTAATTTCAAAGAGGTTGGTAGTACCCTCAACCGCAGTAGGCATGAAAAAAGGTGCATCAAAACGTATAAAATCTCTATCGGCAAAAAAGTCGTGAACTGAGCGAATCACCTCATCGCGAATGCGCATAATCGCCCACGGAGCACGGTGGCGTAAATACAGATGGCGGTGTTCCATCAAAAAGTCCACACCATGCTCCTTGGGTGTCAAAGGATATTCGCTAAGGGGCGCAGCAATTAACTCAAGGGAGTGGACGCCAATTTCAACACCGGACTTTGAGCGTGTATCGGCACGTATCTCTCCAGTAATACGAACACTACACTCCTGGCTTAGACCTTTGGAAAGAGTAAATACCTCATCGCTCACTTCAGATTTAACCACGACCGCTTGAACAAAACCACTACCATCTCGCAGTTGCAGAAACGCGATTTTACCACTGCTGCGCAGCCCGGTCACCCAGGCACTCAGCGAAACGACCTGACCAATGTGCGAAGGTAGTGTCGCAATACTTGGCATATATCCTCCTTATTCTGAATTACCTCGCCTGAGCGGGTAGTTTATCTTGTTTTGGTAAAAATAACACCTTCATCATCCGACTTTACAGCAAGCTTAGCTCTTGTGCCCAATGGCAGATTCCAGCGCCGACACCACACCACAACGATCAACATGACCAGCAACATTCTGATAGGTTGCGCGCAAACTCTCCGGTGAATTTGCCATGACCACTGGAAACCCGACTACCTCGAGCATCGGAATATCTCCAACGCTGTCACCTACAGCCATAACTTCCTCTAAGGATACTTTAAGGCTATCGGCCAGAAGCTGTGCTGCAGACCCTTTGGAAACACCCTTGCGGGTAATACTTACAAACATTACGCCTTCCTGGGCCGGAGATGTGGCAACAGCAAAGTCCAAATCGTCGGGTAAGTCAGAGGTAACCGTCTCAAGAACCGTCTCAGGCACAACCCATTGCGCCCGAATAATCGGCTCATTGGTGGCAACCTCCAGCAGGTCACGAACAATCGGATTAACGCCGATCATCTTGGCATGAGCTTCACCGATGGCAGTCCGGCGCTCTACATAGACATTGCTCGGCGTGTATAACTCGAGGGTCTGGCCTACCGACCGGGCTTTTTCGACGAGACTCCGTAGGCCTTCTTCCTTAAATGCAAAAACCTTGACTGACTCTCCTGAGGCATAACTGATATGAGCGCCGTTCTGAAAGATATGTGGATTGGTTGGTCCCAGACGTAGCGCAACCTTTTGCGCAACTCCAAAGCAAGGGCGTCCGGTGCAGACGGCCAGCTTAATACCTGCATCCTGCACTTTTTTTACGGCTTTCCAGACGCAATCCTCGACATGGCCCTGCGAACCGATAATAGTACCATCAATATCTAAAAGTATAAGGGGAATCATAAAAGGTCCTCCTGAAGCGACAGGCCTAGTTCAGTCAGTTGCACCGCTTCTAGAGCACTTGGTGCCAGCGTCAGTGGATCTATGCCACGCTGGTTTTTAGGAAAGGCAATAACATCACGAATACTTGTAGCCTCGGCAAGCAACATTAACAAGCGGTCCAGCCCCCAGGCAATACCTCCATGAGGAGGTGCGCCGTAAGCCAGCGCGTCCAGAAAAAATCCAAAGCGCTCCTGCGCCTCAGTCTCCGTGAAACCTAGTAGCGCAAACATGCGCTTTTGCATTTCCAGTTGATAGATGCGCAATGAGCCACCTCCAATTTCACTACCATTCAAAACCAGATCATAGGCACAGGCACGTGCTCGCTCTGCTTGGGACCCCAAAAGGCCAACATCATCTGCGTGCGGTCGGGTAAAGGGATGATGCATATAGGTAAGCGTTTGCGTCTCTGGGTCAAGCTCGAACAAGGGAAAATCCGTTACCCACAAAAAATCCAATTTCCCAGGAGGAATGAGATCGAAGTCCTGAGCAATTTTGAGCCGCAGTGCCCCCAGGGCTTCACAGGCAACTTTCCATTGGTCTGCGACAATACAAAGCAGGTCACCCTCTTGCGACATCAGGCTGTTTAAGGCTGAGTTTTCCTGCTCGGAGAAGAACTTGACTACTGGTCCTACCAGACCTTCAGCGCTGCGCCTGAGCCAGGCCATGCCCTTGGCACCATGAGTCTTTGCGTGTTGCTCGAGTGCGTCAACGCCCTTGCGGCTGATTTGCGCCGCTAACTCTGCTGGAACCATCAAAGCTTTTACAGAGCCAAGTGAGGCCAAAGCTGTTGAAAAGCCACGAAACTCCGTATTGGCAAAAATATGCGAAAGATCCTGTAATTCCAGAGCAAAGCGAGTATCAGGCTTGTCTGAGCCGAAACGGTTCATGCAATCGTGATAGGACAGTCTGGCAAAAGGGAGAGTGATTTCGCGACCCAGTGCCTGTTCAACGACAAACTGCATCAGGCCCTCGTTAAGACCAATGATATCTTCCTCATTTACAAATGACATCTCCATGTCTAACTGAGTAAAATCTGGCTGCCTGTCAGCGCGCAAATCCTCATCACGAAAACAGCGTGCAATCTGAAAATAGCGGTCAAAGCCGGACATCATCAGAAGTTGCTTAAAGAGTTGTGGTGACTGTGGCAAGGCGTAAAACTTGCCTTTTTGCAAGCGCGCGGGTACGACAAAATCTCGAGCACCTTCCGGTGTGGAAAGGGTCAGTAGGGGAGTCTCTATCTGAATAAAACCTTTGTCATCCAAATAATCCCAGATCGCTTTTGAAACACGATGGCGCAGCCTGAGCGGGAAAGCTGCCTCTGGCCGACGAAGGTCAAGATAGCGGTATTTGAGTCGCAAATCCTCAGAAACACTAGCGCCATCAATGCTACCGTCAACCAAAAAAGGGGGGGTCTGCGATTCGCTGATAATGTGCAAGCTCTCAGCTACAATTTCGATGTTTCCAGTTGCCAGGCGTTCACTACGTTGCGCCTCTGGACGTTCTCTCACTGTGCCGGTCAGCTCTATGACATACTCACTGCGGGTTGACTGTGCCAGGGAGAATGCAGGAGACTCCGGTTCCACAACAACCTGGATCAAACCCTCACGATCGCGAAGGTCAATGAATATCAAGCCACCAAGGTCACGTCTGCGGTTCACCCAACCTTGTAGGCTGACCCGGCAACCAATATCATTTTGTCTTAGCAACCCACAATAATGAGAACGTTTCATAGCCAACTCCCAAGGACAGCCGTGCAGGCTGCCAACATAAGGTCAGAGTGTAGCATGCTTGCCTAAGAAGATATATGACTTGTTCTTGCGGATGCATAACTATACAAAACCGTGCCAGGCTACTTGACCTGGCACGGGCACATACTTAGGGAAGACCCTTAGGGCAGATTGGCACTTAGTGGGTTGCTTCTAAGTCCATTTACAACAACGAAGACAAAGCCGGAGCCAGTACCCGTTGGCACTGCAAGTTCGATCCGGTTTTGTGACCATGAACTAGCGCGGACAGCCACGCCCCCATTTCCGTTGACATCTGCACCCAGGATAACATAGCTGTTTTCGCTTTGACCAGATTGTCCATCGCCAAAATAGCGACCCTGAATGACCATAACTCCATTCGGACTACTTGGTGCTCTGATTGAGTAAACTGTAGGCAGAACGTTGTTCTCGATACTCACCTGGGGCGCGCATGCTGATACTAAAAGAATGATTACTCCGATTAAGGCTAAACGCTTCACGTGTGCCTCCTTACACTGCATGGTATGCCGTGACCACGGGTCTCGTCAATGGGAAGTTTCATAATTTTGAGCAAAAATGTCTTTAACCAATGTATCGGGCTCGGTATAAGGGTTCAGATCAGTGGCCTGGAGTCAGAAACACCGTCTGGCACGGCTCAAATTATGACGACGCGCTCAGAAGCCCGTGAAGGGGCTTCGAAAGTGTTTTAAAGGGTAAGATACCAGGGAAAATCCGGGGATATTTGCCAAGAAATGAGTTCTAGATCATAATGGGCAACTTTGCACCAAGCTGGGTGTGTCCAATAACATTTCAGCTCTCAAACCAATGCTTATGTCAGGACTCGAGCCCGTATTCAATATGCTTTTTGCGAAAGTACCAAACGGGCAATCATACTACATTTGGTCTTGGTAAATATTCCAGATAAGGATACTTATCTTTTATATTTTGTGTTATAGTGGTTTTTATGGTTCCTCCTGAGGTTACGTCACATGTCTAGCCTCGAGATTTATATTGCCGAACCTCTCGAGCATGCTCAGTCCTGGGCGAACTTGAATCCCGAGGCTCTGCGTCGCCGTGCTATGACAGCAGCAAATGGTCGTAATGCTGAAGAGCTTTGGAGCCTGACTCGAGCTTATCTTTTTCTGCACGGTGCCAAAGGCGGCAAGGTCAGCAAGCACACCCTAAAGGCGTACCGGCGAGGCGTGCTGGATTTACTAGAGCACTGGCAGCATGAAAACCTGATACGCCCCAGTCGTGATGCCGGTGTTTTTTATATAAGAAAACTCGAGACGCAAGCAAATCCCCATTCTGGTAAACCACTCAGTCCTGCTTCGATCGAGGTCAAACTCGCCGCAGCGCGTACACTTTATAAGGCTATGCGCTGGGCCAATGCCACCGAGACCAATCCCTTTGGCGATGTTTCACCCGCACCTGATGGCACGCCAGACTGGGAAAAGCGACGCCCTTACAGCGCGGCTGATATTGAACGACTACTCAAGGTGAGTAATCCGGCTGAAACAGTGATGGTTCTTTTGGGAGCCCATGCCGGTTTGCGAATCAGCGAAATCTGTGGCCTTAAGTGGTCAGACATCAACTGGAAAACGGGTCAACTGCGCGTGCTGGGCAAAGGAAATAAGCGTGCCTCCGTGAGCATGTCAGCCAGACTCGAGCAAGCCCTGATACAGCTGCGCGCCTTAAAAGACACACGCCAGCGTATCAAGCGAAGCCCAGACCACATTTTACCCTGGAACACCGACCGCGCACGGCAACGCTTTAAGCAACTTTGCCTGCTGGTAGGCGTAGATTATCAGGATAAGGCTGTCCACGGCCTGCGGCATGGTGCGGGAACTCGCTATTACCAGCAAACCAAGGACTTGGGTCGGGTCGCTGCTCATCTTAGACACGAAAACATCCAGACAACCCGTATCTATGCCAAACTTGCAGACGAAGCTATTCGTGATGATATTAAGGACTGGTAATTTGGCAGGTTTCCTTATTAACCGACTAGTGCGTGATCCTCCTTGGCAATACTGAACACACGACTCACACCCCGATCAGATGCGACTCCCCAAAGTACCTCAGCAATCTCAAAAGTGGCTTTTTGATGGGTAATCAAAATGAACTGCGTTCCCTTTTGGCCCAGTGTTCTGACAAACCTGCAGAAGCGCTGGATATTGGCTTCATCCAGGGGTGCATCCACTTCGTCCAATATAGCGAAAGGTAAAGCCTGTTGCTGCTCACCTTCCATGAGCGAAAACAGGAAAGCCATCGCTCCCATAGTTCTCTCCCCTACGGATAAGAGGTTTAGTGACTGAGTACGTTTTCCTGGTGGTTGCAAGTGAATACTCAAGCCGACTGGACGTCCCTCTTCTTCATGTACGGTAATATCCGCTTCGGCATCTTTACCAAACAGCTCACCTACGTGCTCCTTAAAATGCTGTCGGAGCGCTGCTGTCGCAGTTCGGAGTTTGTTGGTGATATCTTTATCAATCCGCCCCAGCGCGGCTTCAAGTTCAGTGACAGCCAAGGCTGCCTGCTGAGTCTGATTTGACATATCTTCATGTCGCTGCCGTACATCGAGAAGGTCAGTGGCCGCACGGTGGTTAATGGGACCCAAGGTTGACAGCTCGGCCTCAACACTACTTAAGCGCTCTCTGGCAGCTCGAGCCGCTAGCTGAAGAACTTCTAGTCCCTCTGGAAAGGTGTCCAGTTCGACTTGCGCTACCTCGAGCGCTGTTTCGCGGCGTGCCAGACTAAGGTTCACACTTTCCAGTTCGGTAGCCAGCTGGCCCTGCGCTTCAGTTAATTTTGTGAGCAGCGCTTCGGTGTCCTGGGCAATTTTTATGGATGCCTCGTAAGCACTTTGCTTTTTAAGCAAGTCGCTGGGCAGCGCAGCTTCAGCTTGTAGGTGATTTTCCTGAGCCTCCTGAAGACGCTGTTGCATTTGCTCAAGGTGTTCTTGCTTTTGTGACACCAGCTCCCGATATCTGCTTAATGCCTGCTGATCTTGCTCAAAGCGTTCGTGGCTTGACTGATACCGTTTGTGCTGTTCAATCAGGACCGCTTGTTTTTGTTTTAGCTCCTGAAGACTTAACTGCTGTTCCTGAAAATTGGTGCGCTGCGTCTTGAGCTTGTGCTGGATATCACTTAGCTGCTGCTCGAGCAACTCCGTCTCACCTTGAGTGCCACTAAGCTTTGGCTCTGATAACTCTTTTAGAGCTGTTGTGACAGCTTGCAGTTGCTGAGACAGCTCGGTCTTTAAGCTTTCACCTATGGCGTACCTCTCTTGTTGCTGTTCATGATTTTTTCGCAAGTCACTATACTGCTTTTTCAAGTCAGCAACCAGATCTTTCTGCCTTAAAAGCTCTTGCTGAAAATCCCGTACCTTTAACTGGTGTTCTTCGGCTTTATACTGCGCCTCACGCGACGCTACCTCGGCTTCCTCAAGATCGCTGGCAGCACCAAGTACCGTAGGATTTGCACGGTTTTGCCCACCACTAATCGCGCCGTAGCTCTCGATCAAGTCACCCTCTAGCGTAACCAAGCGTGGACGCCTGCGCTTTTGCTGCGCCAATGCTGTTGCCTGCGGCAGGCTTTGAATCAGGGTAGTAGCGCCAAACAACTGGTTGATCACACCTTGATAGGTCGAATCTGTTTCTATAAGGTTGACCACCAGGTCAATAACCCCGTCCATGTCATGAATGTCGCTTTGCAGACTTGGCTTACTGGATTCGATAAGCTCGAGCGGCAAAACAGTCACCCAACCGGAGAGGCTTTTTACGTGATCAAGTACTTTTCGGGCGGTGTTACTTGTATCAACCACAATGTACTCAGCGCGCCGCCCCAAACAACTGGCAACAGCCTGCCGGTAGTTTTCAGACACGCGAATTAAATCGGCTACCGAACCATAGACGCCTTTAATCCCTGATTGGAGTGCATTTTTTGGTCCTTGAGCGTAGCCACGCCTGGCTTCAAAAGCCGCACGCTGGCGTTCAGTCGCGCGGCTTAGCGCCTGGGCTTCTGCACTCAGATGGGCTTGCTGTTGTTGCATGACATTGAGTTCGCTCAGTTGTGCCTGATAGCGCGCCTCCGCCTCACTAAGCTGAGTCTCCAGATGGTTCAGCTTCTGGGCAAGATCCTGAAGTGTGCCTGTATCAACCAGTACAAGGCTAGCGAGGCGCTGGTCTAGCGTCAATTTTTGCTTGGTCAATTCTTCTTTTTGACTTTGGTATATGCTTAGCACCTGAGCTTCTTTGGCTTCACGTTGCCGTTTAGCCTGAAGGCTATCCTGCATACTATGCAACTCATCTTCCAGCAAGCGTACCGCTTCACTACTGGACTGATAATCCTCTTGTAAAGCGGCGATTTGCTGATTATAGACCTCGGCCTGATACTGCGGTTTCTCAGGGGCTTGGACCTGCCCCAGCCTCACTATTGCTTCTTCAGTTTCTATAACATCCTGCCTGGCCACTTTTAACTGTTGCGTTACCGCATTTAAACGCTCTTCTGCTACCCGCAAATCACCGCGCCTGGCTTCGTTTTCCATAAGGCTTTGTCTATAGTCTGCCTCGAGTAAAGTACTTTCCTTACGCTGTTGATGCCAGAGGTTTTGCTGGTTTAGCAGCTGTTCCTTTCCATCATCAATAGCTTCAGCCAGGCGCACTTGCTTGAGCTGTAAGTCTTCTATTTCTGTATTCAGGCTTTTCTTGCGGTTAACACTAAGCGTATAACGCAGTTGCAGCGCTTCGCGGCTTAGTGAGCTATGTCGGCTTGCTTCTTGCGCTTCATGTTCTAAGTGCTCGAGCTGATGCTTAAGCTCGAGCATCAAGTCGTCCAGCCTGTCCAGGTGGTCTTTGGCAGTATCAAGCCGACTTTGCGCCTGGTCACGGCGGTGGCTAAGCCTGGCAACGCCCGCCGCTTCGGCAACATAGCCTAGCAGTTTTACCGGATCTGCGGTGAGTACCGAACTCACTTCGCCCTGTCCGATAATGGCAATGCTTCCGCGCCCGAGCCCCGATCCGCTTAACTCCTCTTCAATATCAAGAAATCGTGCGTGCTGACCATTGAGCTTAAGTTTAGTATTGCCGTCCCGCAGAAGGCTGCGACTGATATTGATATTGCGCGTTCCATGGCTAAGGAGCAGTTCGACTTCGGCATAACCGACACCACGCTTGTTCTGTGAACCATGAAAGATAAGGTCTGTCTTCTCCCCTGCCCTAAACTCTGCCGCGCGTCCACCACCTGTAGCCCAGCGCAAGGCGTCGATGATATTGCTCTTGCCCGATCCATTAGGCCCGACAATGCCAGTGATATTGCTGGAAAAGTCCAGACTTGTTTTATCGGCAAAGCTCTTGAAGCCGTGTAGGGTTAAAGTCTTTAGTTTCACGCCCTAGTGTAACGATTTCCCTGGGATTCGTGTGAAAATACATATGTGATAATAATCACGATATTATTGCTAGTTACTTCAATATTGTGTAATCCTTACCTGAGTCTGGGCTTCCTAAGGTAAACTAACAGCTATGGTAGATAGTAACCTCGAGTCGATTATTTCTGATACCCGTAACCATAGCACGAACTGTGACTGTAACGACTGCCAGCCAATGTTTGCGCACCTTCATCAACATACCGCCTATAGCCTTCTTGACGGCGCTGCGCGCATCAAAGACCTTATCAAGTGGGTCAAGCAGGTTTCACCCGAAAAACCAACACTCGCCATGACCGACCATGGCAATATGCATGGCGCTGTTGAGTTTTATAAAACTGCTGTCAAAGAAGGGGTCAAACCGATCTTAGGCTTTGAGGCTTACGTAACCGCTGGCTCCCGCTTTGATAAGCGCAAACCAGAAAATAATCTTGATGGGGGCTATTTTCATTTGACACTACTCGCAAAAAACTTCACAGGCTACCAAAACCTCTGCAAGCTGAATTCTCTGGCCTGGCTCGAGGGCTTTTACATGAAACCCCGTGTTGATCATGAACTGCTGCAGCAATATAGTGAGGGTGTCATTGCCCTATCAGGCTGCCTGGGTGCTCAGATTCCCCGCACACTTTTAGACCGCAGTTTCGACGCTGGCAAAAAGGTTCTGGAGGAATATCTGGCCATTTTTGGTGATGACTTTTATATGGAACTTCAAGACCATGGTTTAGATGAGCAGCGCCAGCTCAATCCTATGCTAAAACGCCTGGCTGATGAATACGGCCTAGGGATGGTAGCAACCAACGACGGCCACTATGTCAAAAAAGAAGATGCCCGTGCTCACGAAGCCCTTTTAGCCATCCAGACCAAGACTACGCTTTCAGACCCCAAGCGCTTCAAATTTCCCTGTGACGAGTTTTATGTCAAGACTCCTGAAGAAATGCTCGAGGTCATTCCAGAAAAAGACTATCCTGGCGCACTCAGTAACAGCATGCTCATCGCTGAACAATGTGAGGTTGAATTACCCATTGGCGATAAACGGGTATATCAAATGCCAGAGTTGCCCATTCCTGAAGGCAGGACCTTGGCTGAACAGCTTCGCATTCAGACCTATCAGGGTCTTATACAACGCTATCCTGTCATTACTGAGACACTTTACCGCAACTATCTCGCAGCCACAGGCTCTGTACCGCCAGACAACCTCGATGATGTGCTGCTGAGCATTGCTCGGGCAGGAGAACACGGTCGTCAGGCCAAGCGGGACGGTGAAAACTTTGGTACTTATACCTATCCGCATCTTGAAAAGTTTAAGGAGCTGGGCCAGGCAGATACAGAAACGATTAGCATTCTTGAACGGGCTGAGTTCGAGCTGGGCGTGATTATTGCTATGGGCTTTCCTGATTATTTTTTGATCGTAGCAGATTTTATCAACTGGGCAAAAAATCATCAGATTGCGGTAGGCCCAGGGCGTGGTTCGGGTGCAGGTTCAATCGTGGCATACGCCATACGCATCACCGATATTGATCCACTCGAGTATGGCTTGCTTTTTGAACGCTTCCTGAATCCTGACCGCGTCAGCATGCCAGACTTTGATGTTGATTTTTCCGACACGCGGCGCAGCGAGGTCATAGATTATGTCCGTGAAAAATATGGCGAGGACAAAGTCGCCCATATCGCGACCTTTGGCACGATGGCTTCCAAGGCAGCGATCAAGGATGCCGCTCGAGTTCTTGAAGCCCCCTATGCCGACGCAGACGCTTTCTCAAAACTTATTCCCGTCGTTTTTGGCAGAAGCCGACCCATTGCTGATGCCATGGTCGAAGTCAGTGAGCTTAAACAGATGTACGATAGCGGCGCTAAAGAGTTTGTCGATGTTGCGATAAGCCTTGAAGGACTCACCCGACATGCTTCGGTTCATGCTGCGGGTGTCATTATAGCCCGGGAACCCATTGACCGCCTGGCGCCTGTTTTTCGCAGTGGTGATGGTCCACGGGTCTGTCAGTACGACATGGGTAGCATTGAAGAATTAGGCTTTATAAAAATGGACTTTTTGGGCTTGCGCACGCTGTCTTTTATCGAAGCGGCAGTAAAAATCGTCAAGGAATCACGTGGTATTGAGCTTAGACCAGAGTCTTTTCCCATTGACGACCCCGATACGTTTGCACTTTTATCACGTGGTGAAGCTGCCGGCGTTTTCCAGTTTGAGGGTGGCGGTATGACGGACACGCTACGCAAACTCAAGCCTCGCAGAATTCAGGATTTAATAGCTGTTACCTCGCTCTACCGACCAGGGCCGATGGAGAATATTCCTACCTACATTCGTAGACATCATGGACTCGAGCAAGTGCAGTATAACGACTTTCCCAAAGCCAAAGAGTATCTTGAAGGCATTCTGGAAGAAACCTATGGCATACCGGTCTACCAGGAGCAAATCATGCAAATCGCTCAGGCTGTCGCTGGCTATAGTTTGGGTGAGGCTGATCTCTTGCGCCGTGCTATGGGTAAGAAAAAAGTCGAAGAAATGAACAAGCAACGCCAGGTGTTTGAAACCGGAGCAGCCTTAAAAGAGATTCCCAAAAACGAGGCCAATGCTATCTTTGATTTGCTGGAAAAGTTTGCCAACTACGGCTTTAACAAGTCACATGCGGCTGCTTACAGTTTATTATCTTTTCAAACGGCTTATCTAAAGGCCCATTATCCTGTTGAGTTTGCGGCTGCTCTATTAAGTGTTGAACGCGCCAATAGCGATAAAGTCGC
>CAZZPQ010000015.1:4970-23541 GCA_964655595.1 uncultured bacterium | reverse complement strand
GAAAAAGACGCACTCGGCCTTTATATCAGCTCACACCCCATGAACAGCTATCCAGGACTGGCTGAAGCTGCGTCTTGTCGGGTCGAGGAGCTGGAAACCTGGTTTAACAGTAAAAAGAGCAGCGCGCGCTCACGTCTCAAGGTTGCGCTGGCAGGCATCCTGCAAAACGTCACAAAAAAATCTACCAAAAAAGGTAGTATGATGGCCCGCTTTGATATTGCCGATGAGACGGGTAGCCGCGAGGTGGTTGCTTTCAGTCGCACGTATGAGGACATCGCCCAGCTGCTTAGCAATGACTCTCCGGTGGTGTTAATTGCTGATATCTCGGATGATGATGACTCTGTGCGCATTGTGGCGGACAAGTTATACCGTTGGGACGCCAGCAACAACCTACCAGAAATTGCGGTGCTCGAGTTTAGCTTGAGCGATGTCAATGAACACCAGCTGACTGATCTGCGCTCCTATCTGGATGACTATGCGGGCATCACCCCAGTGCAACTCCGCTGCACAACCGATAAAGGCGTGCTGAGTTACGATACTGACAACATACGCCTTGACAAAGTCAAACTTGATGAGCTGCAGCAACATTGTCCCTGGCTTCAGGCAACCCTGACCATTAATACAGTGAAGCTACTGGCTGAGCGTGCTGACAATGGTTATAGGCGCAACCCACAAGCTGTTAGCGCTCCTGTTGATGTACCTTTTTAGTCAGCAGCCAAGCGCTTATACCGAGCCCGATAAGTTGGTTAAAGATTTGCAAAGCAATCCCCGCTTCCTAACGCCCTGCTCGGGATAACTGGTTTTAATGAATCTGTGTGGATACAAGTGTCGCCCTGGCAAAAACGCGCAGAACGCCCAGAACCTCCAAGGTCACCCGACCATCCAGCCGCACCCTGGTTCGCTGACCTGACACTAGCGCAGTAATATCGTTAATCAGCGCCAGCCCACTCGAGAGCGGAATAACAATGTCGAGCTCGAGCGGGCTAGTGGCATTGGCTCGCAACTGGATACCCTCCGTAAAAGCACTGGTAATCGCCAGGCGGTCATTGACAATAAGGTCAAAATCAATACGACTTAGATAGGCATCAAAGCCGTTTGGGTTCGTTACGCCAAGAGGCAAACGAAGCCTCACTTCTCCCCTGCCAATCAGTGGTGGCTCAAAACTAATCACCTGCAAATCCCCACGAACACTAAAAACGGGCGACTGAACAATCGTCTGGACACCAGGGATACAAGCGGGCAGATTTAAGAGAAGCAAGGTTAGTACAACCAGTAGTTGGGCCTTGTTAAGTTTAGTCATAAACCAGTCTACCCCAACCCATTGGTAACAAACATAGATTGTTATGTGCTTTTTTTCACGATATTATAGCACGTGCCTTTAATATTACGTCCTAATCATTATCGCTCAAATACGGATAATTGTCAGGTGCAGCGCGAGGTGCTAGGATAGCTCGTGCTCGAGTCATTCATCACAGCTATCCACGCCACACCTCATATGATGACACTAAACTTCGCTGGCGCTGGCGCAGATGCCCTGAGCTGGCTCCACAGCGTCGGTGGGTCATCCCGCAGCATTCTTGAGGCCACTGACCGCTACAGTCCCGCCTCGCTGATTGAGGCGACCGGGTTTACACCAAATCGCTATACCTCAGTAGAAGTTGCTGACGCCCTTGCCACTCATGCTTTTACACGCGCCCACCACTTGGCCAAGCCTGGTGCAGCCCTGTTTGGCGTTGCTTGTACCGCTACCATCGCCACCGACCGCAAGAAAAAGGGAGAGCACCGCTGCTATGTCAGTGTACGGGACAACTTGGGCATGCGCAGTTACGGACTCACACTGCACAAAGGAGCCCGAAACCGCCAAGACGAAGAGCAGCTAGTGAGCTCCCTCATTGTACGTGCCGTGGCTGAGGCTTGCGGGCTTTATGCTCTGCCAGACCTAGCCCTCCTGGCTGCCGAAACCCTTGAAGAGCAGTTTCGTCCGCACTATGCCCTGGCAGAACTGCTGGCAGGTGAGCGCGACTGGCTGCTCATAGGCTCAGATGGTCAGATAGATATCAGCAGCCAACCCCGTAATATAGCCATCCTCTCAGGATCGTTTCACCCGCTTCACGAAGGCCACAGGCGCTTAGCGGCTGTTGCAGCAGAGTTTTTGGGTCGTGATGTCTATTTTGAACTATCTATCAGCAACGCCGAAAAGGCAAACGTCAAGGCAAGTGACTTGCGCCACCGCGCCTTACAGTTTACTGGTAGCACTCCAGTTATTTTGAGCCGTGCAGCACTCTTCAGCGACAAAGCCAATCTCTTTCCTGGCAGCAGCTTTATTTTGGGTGCGGATACAGCGGCGCGCCTTGTATCGGCGAGGTTTTACGATGAAAACGAACACAAAATGCTCGAAGCCCTGCATAAGCTGCGAGACAATGGCTCGAGTTTCCTGGTCGCTGGACGGGGTAGCGCTCAGGATGGCTTCAGGACACTCCAGGACGTAGACATTCCCGCGGATTTTGCTGACATGTTTACCGAGTTGCCCGAGTCAATCTTCCGGATGAATATTTCATCCACCGAGATTCGTCAACAACATCAACAAAACACTAGCGCAGTCTAATACTGAGCCCGATACATTGGTTAAAGCTTTGAAAAGTACCTCCCCGCTTCCTACTCGCCCAGTTCCGGATAAATCAGTGGCCACTGTAATAGCGTCATTCCAGCGAAAGCTGGAATCGATAGCTTGACAGCAAAAACCAATGTGGCTTATGCGCCTGCTACATTCTTTTTTGGTAGTGGCTCAATCATAACTGCCATTGGTGCACACAAGGGGTTGCAACCACTTGTTCATGGGAATCAGACATCTCCTACCCAAACATTAGTAGTCTCCGTTGAACCACCACCTCTTTTTTTCTGCTGGACCATGGGTGCCAGCCTGCGCTGGCACGACGCGCCGAGGCTTTAAAGGATTTGTCGTGAAAATGCCCTAACTTGCTGGATGATGTCTGTTCAGGCATCCTCGAGCCTCTTGCGGTAGATAAGTTCAGTCACACCCTCCTTGACATAATCCTCAATCTGCCCTATCTGCTGATAGCCACGTCGCTCATAAAAGCCTTGTGCTGCCGTATTAAAATCACTGACCAGTAAAAACATGTCATTGCTGACACGACCGATAAAGTCTTCAGCTTCTAACAGCAGTTTGCTACCCAGACCTTGCCTCTGATACTTCGGCTGGACAGCTAACAGCCGCACGTAACCGCTGCGCCCAAAGGCTGCACCAGGCTGACACCAGATGAGTCCGCTGCCGACTTTTTTATGCTCAGTTACGAGCATCAGATCACTTTTTTTAAGGGCTCGCTCGAGCATGGCTTGAGTTGCCTCAGGTTGAAACTGATAGTGCTGCCAGAGTTCTGTAGCTCCCAGCCAGTCACTGAGCTGGGGAATATCACTTAAGACAAGCGGTCGCGTAGTCATGCTACTAGCATACCTGCTACCAACACCAAAGACCTGTGCGCTTTATGTTACTTTGGGCTATGGAGAAGCTATTAGCCTTGCTGAAAGATAGTGTTAACACTGGCGTCACTCCGGGAGCTGTTTCTGTTATCGGCACAGCCAGTGAACGCTGCTTTATAGGAGCTGTTGGGCTGCAACGACTAGAAGGTACAGCAACCCATGCCGCTACGATTTACGACCTTGCTTCACTGACAAAGGTTATGGCTACCTTGCCAGCCGTGTTGCGCCTGATCGGCGCTGGCGAGTTGCAATTAGAGCATACCGTTAGTCACTATGTCAGCAATGCTGGCTGGTTCCAGTCACCATCTTTAGCAGATGTAAGGGTTCAGGATTTACTCACGCATACCTCGGGTCTACCCGCCTGGAAACCGCTCTTTTCATTGACGAACGACCGTGCCACCGCCATTGCCAATGTACTTCAGTCTGAGCTAGCCCATCCACAGGGTAACTATGTCTACAGTGATCTGGGTTTTATTTTGCTGGGACATTTGGTTGAACGCATCAGCGGCCTGCGCCTTGACGAATTTGCCAAAGACCAAATCTATGCGCCACTGGGTATCCAAGCACTCGGCTTTGGACCCGTCTCAGGCGAGGTGGCGGCAACTGAAGATTGCGGCTGGCGCAAGCAGCTGCTGGAGGGCGTCGTGCATGACGAAAACGCTTTTATTATGGGAGGCGTGGCGGGTCATGCCGGGCTCTTTGGCACGGCGGATGCAGTTGCGCAGTACGCACAGGCCTGGCTCAGATCCGACCCGATACTGGGCACGGAAAACTTGCTTCAACAAGCAAGACAGGAATGGATCAATACAGGCCCAGACAGACGTGGTTTGGGCTGGGTACTGAAGGGTCAAGACTCCTTTGCTGGTTCTCTGGCAACAAAGAGTGGTTACGGGCACACCGGCTTTACAGGCACAAGCCTGTGGCTCGAGCCTGAACTGGATAGCTTTGCCGTGCTCCTGACTAACCGCGTGCACCCATCCAGACACGCTACTGGTATCCACGAGCTGCGCAAAACGTTCCATGAACTGTGGCTAAGTGAGGTGATGGCATGAAAGATTTACCTGAACTACATGTTTTGAGCCTGATGTCCGGTACTTCACTGGACGGTATCGATGGGGTGCTGGCAAGATTTCGCTTACAGAACGGGCAGCTACAATGGGAAGTGACCGATCGCCTGAGTCTCCCCTATTCAGACACTCTGCGAGAGCGCCTGCTGCGCGCCATTCAACCTGAAGGCTCGAGCGTTGTTCTGCTCACACAATTACACACCGAAATAGGTCTCGCCTATGCCGAGCTGGTGCAGGCAGTGCAGGCACGACACCGCCTTGACCTCGTTGCCCTATCCGGTCAAACGGTCTATCACATCCCGACAGTTGACCCCTCACGCGACTGGCATACCGTGAGTACCCTGCAAATCGGCGAAGCAAGTCGCGTCGCAGCAGCTGCCAATATCCCAGTTCTCTCTGACTTCCGGCAGGCCGATATGGCCGCTGGTGGCGGTGGCGCACCGATGGTGTCCTTTGGTGACCTGTGGCTTTTCAGCAAGCCAGGACAGGCGCGCAGCATTCACAATCTGGGTGGTATCTCAAACCTGACCTATCTACCCGCCAATGGCAGCCCTGAAGCCGTTTTTGCCTTTGACACCGGACCCGCTAACTGCCTGATCGACGAAGCAACTAAACGCTATTTCGGGCTCGAGTTTGACGAAGCAGGGCGGCTAGCCAAACAAGGTAACATCCAGCAAAGCCTGCTCAACTCTCTGCTAGACGAAAGCTACTACCCGCAGAAACCGCCAAAAACCACTGGGCGGGAGCTATTTGCCCTGCGAGAAATAGATAAGCGACTTGATTTATCTGCCTATAAGCCCCATGACGTGCTTGCGACCCTTACTGCCCTGACGGCTGAGACCATTGCCCAAGCTTACAAAGACTTTGTCCTGCCACTTGGACTGGACGAAGTTCTGGTAGCCGGCGGCGGCGCCCACAACCCCACCCTGATGACCCTGCTGCAAGAGCGCTTACCGCTTCCAGTGCTGAGCTTTGAAGAACTGGGCTGGCAGTCCAAGGACCGCGAAGCTTTAGCTTTTGGGGTGATGGCCTACTTTGGCTTTCATGGCCTGACCAACACACTGCCCAGCGCCACCGGGGCACGTCGGGCAGTGGTCGCAGGCAAGCTGAGTCGTCCCTAGGAAGCCTGAAGCCTAAGGGTCACAATCTGATACGGGCGAATATCTAATCTAAGGCTGTTATCTTCAATTTCTAAAAGCTCCTGGTTTTCCTCGAGCAGATTACAGCGGTAAGCAGCTGCCAGGGGAAAACTGGTAGTAAGCTTCACAGGGCCACGCCTGCGGTGGCTTTCATAGAGTCGCACAATCATACCCTGCCCATCTTCGGCCTGCTTGACAGTCTCTATAATAACATTTTCACTGTCAGTGCTTAGCAGAGATTTGGCAGCGGCGGGTTCGGTATCTACTCCTGGGTGCGCAGCACGAAGAATCACTGGGTTATTGAGATCATACGCCTGTGGAATAGTCGCACTACGCCAGTCACCACCGTGTGGCAATAGGCTGTAGCGGAAATGATGCTCGCCCTGATCAGCATTCGGATCTGGCAGGGTAGCACTTTTGTGCAGGGTAAGCCGCAGGGTATTATCGCGAACATCGTGACCGTGCTTGCAATCATTGAGCAGGCTGACCCCATAGTCAGCTTCAGAAAGATCTACCCACTTGTAGGCGCAGGTTTCAAAACGTGCCCAGTCCCAGGAGGTGTTTTGGTGGGTGGGGCGCTCCACATTACCCCACTGGATGTCATAGGTCGCCGTGGTACTCAGGATATTGACAGGAAAGGCCACCTTTAAGAGCATGTGATGCTCATGCCAGTCCAGCTTGGTATCAAAATCGATGCGCCTGGAATCCCGATAGAGGTAAATGCGCTGCCGAAGTGTGCTATTCATGATACGGCAACTAAACTCGAGCCCCACTCTGAGAGGGCCCTTTTCTATGATGCTAAACTCACTGACTTCATCGGGTTGCCAGCATTTGTCATCAAAGTACTGGTCGATGTCCCAGGCGTCATAGTTCATAGGACGGTCTTCAAAGAGCTGAAAGACATTTCCAGCCTGCGCGCTTGACAAGACTTGTCGCTGGAAGGCCTTATCGTAAATATGGCTAAGCTGCCCCTGACGATTGATGCTTAGCTGCAAGTGAGCATTCTCCATGACGACACCAGTCTCAGTCTGGCTAATTCTTAAATCAGAGTAGGCATTCATCGTTTTTGGACTCAGCTTTAGGGGGGTCAGGCTGTAGGCTGCAACCGGTATCTCAACCAAGGTACCCTCTGTGACAGACTGCATGCTCAGTTCCGCCTCAGCACTGCTCAATGCCTGGTCTGCTGGCAGGCTGTCTGGCAAGATGGCGTAGCGCAAACCTGCGAACGATGTGGGATTGACGGCCAGATAGGCAGTGTCCAAGACCTCGGCCAGTGCCTTCAGGGAGGCTTTAGAAACTTGCAAAGCAAGTTCTTTTACTTCGGCGTAATCACGATCAGCATCTTCATACACCGGGCCAATAGAAGATCCGGGCAGGATGTCATGGAACTGATTGAGGCAAACCAGTTGCCAGGCGCGATCAATAGCGACTTTGGGATAGTCAAAACTGGTCAATAATGCGGCATAAGAGGCGAGAAACTCGGCGTCATGCAGTAAAAATTCAGACTTGCGGTTGTTGCGTTTGGTACGAGACTGGCTGGTATAGGTCCCACGGTGATACTCGAGATAAAACTCACCGTTCCAAACAGGCAGCATGCTCGTTTTTTGCTCGAGTCCTTCCAGAAACTCGCGAACCGTTCCCGCCCGCGTGCGCGGCATCCCAGGATGCTCACTTAAGTGTGGCAACGACATCAGCATCTCGCGGGTAGGCCCACCACCGCCGTCGCCGTAGCCATAAGCCGTAATGAGTTCGGTGTGACTCTCTTTTTGCTGGTACAACTTCCAGGTTCCCATGATCTCTTCCGGACTCAAATCACCATTATAAGTCGTCCAGTAAGGCAGCAGTGAGTTTGTCCCCGGGGTAGTCAGGAAATGCGTCAGCACCTGCGAACCATCCAGTCCCTGCCAATTGAGGCTTTGGAAGGGCATGCGGTTATACTGATTCCAGCTCATCTTGTGAGTAACAAAGGACTTAAAGCCAGCTTCCCTAATGAGCTGCGGCAGACTCCAGGCATAGCCAAAGGTATCTGGCAACCACAGCACTGGTGTTCCAGCATCACCAAAACGCTCCCGAAAGTACTGAATCCCCAGTAGGAACTGTCTGGCCAAAGATTCCGCGCCAATGGCGTTGCAATCTGGTTCGACCCAGGTACCGCCCATGACTTCCCAGCGACCTTCCTTGATGCGCTCCCCAATAGCAGCGAACATCTCAGGATGATCTTCCTCAATATACTGATAAAGCTGCGCCTGACTCTGGGAAAAGTGATAGTCAGGAAACTCCTGCATCAGATTGAGTGCTGTTTTGAAGGTGCGGGCCGTCTTATGGCGGGTATGTGCCAAAGTCCAGAGCCAGGCTACATCTATGTGTGCGTGACCCACAGCTATGATATCCACGTTTAGCGGTGCACCACTTTCGGCGATACCTGCTTTCAGGCGCTCCAGAGCAGTCGGCACACTGGCATAAAAAGCGTCAGCTAGCGGGTCTCTCGTATCAAGCGCAATAATCGCCTCATTGAGATGATTTAAGAGCTGACCTTTAACAGGGTCATCATCATGCAACTCTGCGATAACCCGCAAACCCAGCTGTGCCACGGTAATCAACTCTCTGGTTGGTGCATCTGGCTGTACGAGCTGACATTCCTTCATAAACAGTTTTTGACCGGGAACTCCCACACGGTAACCACCGAGACCTGTCCAGCCGTGTAGTAAAAGCTCGTGAGACTTACCGTCACAAAGCTCTGCGGGCACTACAATTTCCTGATGATGGCGGTCACAAGCAGCCAGCGCCACGCCGTCAACGTAAACCATGGCTTCTGGATGACTAAAATCTCCAGACTCGCCCAAAGGCAGATACAGCTCGACTTGCGTCCCCTGCCACGATGACGGAATCTTAAAACTGCTCGCCAAGGCAAAGTCAGTAAACCACTCCCCCCAGTAGGTATCCCAGGGAATGGGTGGCCAGTCCTTTGTATCAGCCTGCAAGGGCACGGCCTCCTGGGGACTGGCAAGTTTTTGATAGTGAAAGGGCTCGAGCCCTACACGCTGGCGGTGAATCAGAGGGCGAATAAGGTTAAGGCGTTGTTTTATTTTTTCCGCCGTATAGCGAATTTGATGTTTCATAGTCAAGTCCTTTCAGTCTGTAGGTGACCAGGGACGTTCAAACGTAAAGACCAGAGCTCGATTTTGTCCAAGTCCCGGTTGCTCGAGAATTCGTTGTACGCCTTACGCGCTTTATCGTTGCCAACGCCGCGTATGTCTAGCGAAGCAACCCCACTATCATTGCTTGCAGATGCCTGTCCCGGGATTGCTTACACCATCACCTTGCAATAACAAAAGCAGAGTGAGTTTTTTAGTCACCAGATACAGCCGTTTCCCTATCAGCATAAAGATAACAGGAAGCCTCATGCTGATTCCCCTGGTCTATCTCATAAAGGGGTGGGTTGGCCGTTAGACAGCGATCCATCCGCTGCGGACAACGGGGGTAAAACCTGCAACCTGCCACATCAGCAGCCCGCATCGACTCTTCATCCGGCAACTCAATATCCGTACCCCACTTATCATCCGGATCGGGTTGCGGTACCGAATCCACCAGCAGTTGAACATAGGGATGCTGTGGCGCATCGATCACCGCAGTGGTCTTGCCCCTTTCCGCAATCGAACCCTGATACAGGATATAAATCTGGTCGCCCACCTGATATGCAGTGCTCAGGTCGTGGGTAATATACAAAAAGGAAATGTTCTCTTCATCCCTGAGCTTTAGCATGACATCGAGAATCGCGGCGCGGAGTGAGGCGTCAACCATCGACACGGGCTCATCTGCCACAATCAGCTTAGGTTTCACCATGTAGGCCCTGGCCATCATGATGCGCTGCCGCTGGCCGCCAGACAACTGATGCGGGTATTTACGCAAAATGTCCTCGCCATAAAGACCCACAGCATTAAGTGCTTCTTCAACCCGCTCCCGATACTCCTTACCGTTTTTGAAGAGCTTGAAGTTCTTGTTTACAAGGTCAAAGACATGCTGCACACGATAAAAAGGATTATAAACTCCAAAAGGATCCTGGAATACCGCCTGAACATCGCGTCTGTAGTTAACAATCTCCTGACCACTCAAGGTGTTGATGTTCTTGCCCTTGAACAGGATCTGACCTGTGGAAATTGAGGTGAACCCCAGGACCAGATTTGCCAGCGTCGTCTTTCCACTGCCACTTTCACCAGCTATAGTTGTAATCGTCGCAGGACGATCTGGAATCGACAAATTAAAGTCTTGCAGCGCAACGACTTCGCGCTTTTTTGAAAACATCCCACCACCAACTCTATATACCTTGCTGGCGTTGCGAATTTCAAGAAGAGGCTGAGACATTGATAACCTCCCCGCTAGCATCTAGTTCGTACAAGTGACAGGCGATCTGATGTTTTGGCTTCAGCTCGCGCATAGCTGGCGCTTCTCGCCGGCAGCGGTCATGGACGTGCGGACACCTGAGCTGAAAGATGCAACCCGGTGGTGGATTGCGCGGATCATGCGTAATGCCCTCGGTGATCTTGAGTGGTTTTTTTTCTTTTAACGACGGAATCGAATCGATCAAAATCTGTGAATACGGGTGTAGTGGCTCACGGAACAGCGACCGAACAGGGGCAATTTCGACCATCTTTCCTGCATACATGACAGCGATGCGGTCAACCATCTGCGCCATTAAGCCCATATCATGACCGATCATGATCATGGACACTCCCAACATCTGCTTAACTTTCAGCAGCGTTTGGGCAACAACGCGCTGCACTACCACATCCAGCGCACTCGTGGATTCATCGGCAACGACGACTGTAGGGTTAAGTGCAATACCCATGGCGATACACACGCGCTGCTTCATTCCGCCGCTCAGTTCATGCGGGTACATGTTATACACCCTGCCAGGCAAACCCACCGTCTTAAACAAATCCATTATCCTGGCTTTTAGTTTGTCTTTGGGTTGACGCCCCTCATGAGTATTAATCACATCGCCAATCTGCCGATGCACTCTCATGGTAGGGTTGAGCGAGTTCATCGCCCCTTGCGGTATCAGTGCCAGCTCAGTCCAGCGCAGCTTCCGAAACTGTCCCTCACTTAAACCTACCAGTTCTTTATCATTCAAAAACACCTGACCGCCAGCGATTCTACCTGGTGGCTGAACAAGCCTCAGGATACCGTAGGCTGAAGTTGACTTGCCACAGCCAGATTCACCCACCAGTCCCAGGGTTTCACCTTCAAAGAGGTCGAAAGTGATGCCATTGACCGCCAGAACATCACCTCTGGGCGTATCGTAGTAAACCTTTAAGTCGCGAACCTGCAGAACGGGCTCAGCCTTATTCGTTCTTACAGACTGCTGAGCTTGTACACTCATTCTGTCGCCTTTCTCAGTCGTGGGTTCGAAACTTCGTCCAGGCCCAGGTTAATCAGCAACAGACCAATAAACATGATAGCCAACAATAAGCTGGGAAAGCCCCACCACCACCAAAGATTTTGAATTAATGCCGATAGTTCAATGGCCCAGGAAATCATTAGACCCAGTGTCGGAACACGCTGAGGACCAAGACCCAGAACTTCCAGACCTACTGCCGCCAGAATAGCACCTGCAGTATTTCCGATAAAACTTGCTGCCAGGTAGGGAATCAGGTTGGGCATCATCTCCCTGAACATTATGTCAAAGGTAGATGCACCTGAAACCTGAGCCATCTTGACGTAGCCACTTTCACGCATACTGAGCACCTGACCACGAATCAATCTGGTTGGACTCGGCCAGGCAAAGAGAGATATCAGGAGCGCCATGGTTATCAGACTCACCGGAACCACAGATTGAATAACGATGAGCACTAAAAGAGCCGGAATGGTAATGGTGACGTCAGAAGCAAGTCGAATAACATCGTCAACGCGACCACCTACAAAACCTGCGGTAAAGCCCAATAAAATGCCAACGAGCATACCAACCGTGGCGGCAATGACTCCGATAGCCAGGGTCCGCGGCGCTCCTACAATGATGGTCGCCAGAATATCACGACCGTCACCATCTGTGCCCAAAGGATGCGCCCAAACACCCTCTGTCGTTCCTCGAATTGTCGTATAGCTAAAACCCGGTGGCGGAAGCTTTAGCGGGGAACTACCAACAAAGGCCAGATTGGTGTCCCAAACCACACGCCCTATGAGTGAACCAAAGAGTATCAGCAGAATCAGCGACACGCCAATCAACAAGCTGGGATTCAGCCAGGGGTTGTCAAAGCGATTTAAGCGCTTGGCTTTCTTGAGTTCAGGTGTTCCAGTGCCAACCATCAGCGTCCCTCGTGGCTGATACGCGGGTCAATCAGCGGATAAAGCATATCCAGAATCAACACAGCCAAGGCTGTGGCCAAAATGAGGATAAAGGATGTGCCTTGTATGACCGCATAGTCCTGGTCACGAATTGCCCTGAAAATAACATTGCCCATACCTCTAAAGTTAAATATATACTCCACCAGAATGGAGCCCCCCACCAAACCACCGATATTTAAGGCCAGTGCTGTCACCTGCGGCAAAATGGCATTGCGAATCATGTAGCGGTACAGGCTATAAAAGGGGTTCAGACCTTTGGCCTCCGCCAGCATCATATAGTCTTCACCCTCAACCGTTACCATCATGCCACGCATGCCCAAAGTCCAATAGCCAAAAGATACCACAATGATGGATAGTGCCGGCAGCGTGCCATGCCAGACGACGCTTTTGATGAACTCCCAGCTAAAGCCAGGGACCAGACCGCGACCATAGGAACCCTGAATTGGGAACCAGCTTACCACCACTGCAAACATATAAATCAAAAACAGAGCTGCAAGAATTGAGGGTAACGAGGTAAAGACCATAGTTACGGGAATCAAGTACCTAAGTAGTTTAGGCGATTTTTTCCAAGCCAATAAGGCACCCAATAGATTGCCAATAATAAAGACCAGGCCTGTCGCGACTGTCAGTAGTCCGATTGTCCAGGGTAAAGCTCTGAGAATCATACTCTGTACCGTCGTCGGAAAACCCGCAAGCGAATAGCCAAAATCCCAGGTAAAAATGCTGCCAAGGTACTTGAGATACTGAATGGGCAAAGGATCATTCAGACCCAGACGCTCCTTCCAGCCCTCAATTATGGCATCTGCATTTTCAACATAACCCGCCGCCTGGGTCATGCGAGCCACCATCGCAGCCACCGGGTCGCCTGGTGCCAAGCGCGGGATAATAAATATAACGGTTGCAGCTATCCAAATAGTCAGCAAAAATATGCCAAAGCGGCGTAAAAAGTAGCCTAAAGTAATACCTGCCATGAACTCGTCAACCTCCAGTTTTTTTCAAGAGCTGACGACCAGGCATCAGCTCTTGAAATTACAGAATCAATACCTTTATTGGGTAGATCTTAAGTTATGAATAATCTGGTGAGTACTCATCCACCAGGTTGCCGGATGATTGTAGTTATTTTCAGCGGTGGGCCAACCCGTCCAGTATGTGTTATCAAAGGGAATGAGTTTCTTGGCCTGCGCAATCGGAATAAAGGGCATGGCGTCGTAGTAAAGGGCATAGGCTTCCCTTACCAGTGGCAGAATCTGAGGATCACCGAGGGGTAAGCTACCGATTTGGGCGACTAGCTCACTATAACGATCATTGTCGGGACCGCTCCAGCGAACATGGTTGTTGCCACCAGGTGCACGCTCACCAACTGGTGCAAAGAATCGGGAAGAGTAGCGGTTCAGCGAAGCAAAAGGTTCGTTAATGGAACCGCAGGCATCCCAGTCCGCAACAGCCTCGTAGTTACCAAAGGCTTTATTATCATTCCAGGTACCACCAGCGACATTCTGCTGAACTGCATCGATACCTGCCTGGCGAAGCTGCTCAACAACAACCGAAGTCAGGCGGCGCTTTTCTGTGAAGCCCTCGTGAACCTGAACAACGAGTGACAGGGTTTGACCATCTTTGGCATAAATACCATCACTGCCCAGCGTATAGCCCTGGCCTTCGATCAGCGCTCTGGCACCGTCCAGATCGGGCTCAACAGCGAAGTTAAAGCCATCTTCAACGACTGCTTCTATCACTGGGAACAGACCGCCGTATTCCACGTACAGGCTGCGTGATGGAATGGTTGTGCCTTCATAGGCAATGGCCACTACTTGATTGCGATCAACAATCTTGTTGACGGCGTGACGCAGGTCGCGATTACCCCAAACAGGATCAGTCAGGTTAAAGGAAATCTGGCGTGGACAAGGATCAAGCCAGGCAAAAGGCTCACCATCAAACCAGGCTGTGACATTAGGATTACGAGCGTTCATTGCTTCGAAAGCGCCAAGGGTAACATCCATGACACTGTCCAGATTGGCTTCAGAAGCAAGGAGGGCCCGTGTTTCTTCATTGGCAATAGCAACCCAGACAAGGAACTCTGGCTGCGGCAAACCTGTAATACCTTGCTCAGGAATACCAACCTCGGCGCCCCACCAGTCGTCATTGCGCTGATAGACAAACTCATTTTCACTGGCACTGATAAGCTTATAAGCTCCGGTACCTAGCGGCCAGCCTTTGTCAGGATCGTAGTTTTGGAAGGTAAAAACATCCTGATCAGCAAAAACATGCTCAGGCAGGATAATGATACCACCCCAGATGCGCACTGACCAGAAGTCCAACTGGAAGCGTGGGTTTGGTGCTGTAAGGTTCCACTGAACGGTCAGGTCGTCAATTTTCTCAATGCTTTCAACCCACTGCTGCATATCTGCTGAGCCACCTAGTGAACGGGTCTCATCGCCCAGGAGCAGGTTGATGGTATAGACGATGTCGTCTGCATTGTAGGCTTCGCCGTCAGACCACTTAATACCATCACGCAGTTTGAGCGTCCAGACATCCAGGCTGTCATTGGCGGTAAAAGACTCTCCCAGCCAGGGTTCAATTTCGCCCGTTTCATAGTTCAGGATAAAAAGCGGCTCCCAAACCGCCTGGTGCATGCCCTGGTTACGGTTGGTACCGGGCAGCATCCAGTTAAAGTTAAAGGGTTGGGCGACTAAACCACCGTCAATATCAAAAATAGCGGTTTTTTCGCGTGGTGGCTGTTGGCCAAATGCCAAACCCACTACCATCGCCAGACTTAAAATCCAGGTAATAAATTTCATTGTTCCTCCTTGATGAACGACTCTGTGTTGATGACCGACGTAATACAACTGTGGCTGCTAACTTGACAGTTTGGCCTCCTTTCGCTCAGCCCAACGACTATTGTCAAGCTCGAGAACCGTCATGGGTACTTTGACATGTAGCGGCGGATCGGTCTTGCGACCTTGCGCTCCTTCAAGCCGCTTGATTAAAAGCTGGGCGGCGAGCTTACCAAGCTCTTCACCCGGCTGGAGTGCCAGAAACTTAAGATTGCTGTGCTCAGGCAAAGCATTATAGCTAAAGGTCGCCAGTTCCACAGCAAATGCGTCATCATTGAGGGACATAAGCTGTGACTCGAGCGCACTCAGGTCATGCGACATGGACTCGTAGATACCATCATTGATGGTTATAATCGCTGTAGGGCGCGTATGAGTGAGCTTTTCATAAAAAGCCTGTCGATACTTTGACTGACCCGTTTGCCCCAGCTCCAAACCAAATTTGGTATAAAGCCCTGACCAGATGAGCGCTTCTTCATCACAAGCACCATACTGCCTGAGAGCTTTATGATAGCCCGCCAACCGCCCTCGCACCGAGGTCGTTTGCGTTTCGTATCCGGGAACAATGGCGATACGCTGATGCCCTTGCAGGAGAAACTTTTCAGTGAGCTCAAAAGCCGCCTTTTCATCATCAAAAACCACCGAGTCCGTTTCTAGCTCGGGGTAGTAGCGGTCAATCATCACCAAAGGAATCCCCTGATTCAGAAAACTGCGGTAAATTTCAATGTCCTCATAACCAGTTCGAGCATAAATGATCAGCCCCGCTACGCCGTTCTGGATACAGGCTCGCAAATAGGACTCGAGCTGCCCAAACTTTAAGTGCACAGCCAGCAACTGTAACTGATAACTGTTCTCAAAGGCTATTTGCGACATACCCTCGAGCTCACGGTGCACGGGCCAGGCTGACTTGACGTAGGCAATGGTTTTCAGTGCCGCCTTGACATGGGGCAGCACAAAGTTGCCGCGTCCCTGCTGCTTGGAAATGCGCCCTTCTTGCTCGAGTAAGTCCAGCGCTTTCACCACCGTCAGTCGCGCCACACCATACTGCTCAGCAATCTGCCTTTCAGCAGGCAAAACGTCACCCACTCGCAAGCTGCCAGACTCAATACTGGCAAGCAAAGCGCTATAAATCTGGTAGTAGCGCGGGAGTGGGTTAGTTGGATCAGCCTGATCCACTTCTTGCCTCCTGACAAGTCACAGCCTATTTGAAAACAAGTTTTCAAATGACCGTGTAGACAACTGGACTAATCCAATTTATACTTACAGCACCTTGCTTGTCAAGAACCTGACTTCATTGTGTCTTTATGGAGGTGTCACAGCGTAATCTAACCGTTCTAAAGTATCAGGGAATCACCTCATCCAAAACAGCTCATCTGAAACGCAGTTTCAAGCATTAGTTGATAATCACCTTCAACACCTTCAGTTGCCTGTAGGCAGCACAACTTAAAAGAAAGGTCAGCACATGACAAAAGAATTCAAAGTGGGTCTTATTGGGGTAGGAGGTATCAGCCGCACGCATATGCCAGGCTGGGCCGCTTCGCCGCACGCCGAGGTTATTGCAGGCTCAGACGTCAATGACGAGACACTACGCAGGTGGGGACAAACGCATAATGTCATTCAGTTGAGCACCAATCCCGAGGATTTATTTCGCAATCCAGACATCGACATCATCGACATCTGCACTCCCAATATGTACCACACACCGCTGATTATCGCCGCACTGGAAGCGGGCAAGCACGTCATCTGTGAAAAACCCCTGGCACCCACCCCACAGGACATCCATAAAATCATTGAAGCCCGAAACAAAAGTGGTAAAGAGGTCATGACCGCGCAGCATTTCCGCTTTAGTGGCATTTCGCAGGCGGTCAAAGCCGAAATCGACACGGGTGCGCTGGGAGACGTCTATCATGCCAGAGGCTGGATGCTCAGACGCAATGCCTATATTCCCACACCCACTTTTGTACACAAACGCAATTCGGGTGGAGGCGCCTGCATTGACATCGGGGTACACATTCTGGATCTGACCCTGTGGATGATGGGGAACCCAAAACCCGTCTCAATCAGTGGTGTCGCTCGGACAGAGTTGGCTAAGCTTCCGGGAGCGTTCAGCGTCTGGCATCCGGGCGACATGCCGCAAGACATGGATGTTGAAGAGATGGCATTGGCGTTTGTGAGATTTGAAAATGGGGCAACCTTAATGCTCGAGGTCGCCTGGATTTTACACCACGACACCCCCGGCGAGGACATGCAGATGTGGCTCTATGGTACCCAGGGCGGTTGCCACTGGCCCAGCGCGCAATTTTTGAGCAGCAACTACACGACCAAACAGCACTATAACCGGCAACTCAAGGTGACAAAAGATGTCATGGAACCTCATGCCTATGAGTGCTTTGAGTTTGCCAGAGCACTGGCTGAAGGCCGTCCGTCACCGGTACCACCTGAGCAATCCCTGCAGGTTATGACCATTCTCGACGGTATTTACCGCAGTCAGAACGAAGGTCGAGAAATCCGGCTTGATGGCTAGGTAGCCTATCAAAAACCTGTTCCTGCCCGCCACCCGGTGGGCAGGAATCGTTTTATCGCAATTGCGGCCAATCTGCCCCTAGGGTGTCAAAGCGTTTGTGCAACTCCAGGATGGTTGCTTCCGGAATGGGTAGACCTTTCAGCAAATCCACATTTGATCGCATATAGTGGGGACGTTTCGTACCAACAATAGCCACATCTACAGCGTCATGGGCAAAGGTAAAGCCCAGTGCCAGCAGAATTCTATTGTCAGGTTCTTGTGGTAAGGGTCCCAAAGCACGCAGCTGCTTCGCCCGCTCAAAGTACTGGCTAGCGTAGGCACTAGGATTGCTGTCCGCACCCCAGGCACTGTTAGCTA
Source organism: uncultured bacterium (assembly GCA_964655595.1). Lineage (GTDB taxonomy): Bacteria > Deinococcota > Deinococci > Deinococcales > Trueperaceae > CAZZPQ01. The sequence goes on along the minus strand of CAZZPQ010000015.1, from coordinate 5,786 downwards.
TGGGACGCTTGATAATGACACCCATGCCTTGCGCACTTGCCTTATCAAAAAGCTTATAACGAGCACCTTGATCTACCAGATTAAAGCTGGTCTGCAAAGTATCAAAAAGCCCGCTCTCAACGGCCCACAATGCTGCTTCATTATCACCACTGTAGCCAATATAACGGGTCTTACCCGCTGCCTTGGCTTCCTGCAGGGCTGTAATGGCTTCACCACGCTGTAAAGTCTCGAGCTCACAGGAATGAAGCTGCACCAGGTCCAAGTAGTCTGTCTTCATGCGTTTTAAGCTGCGGTCAATACTGTCACGAATCGTCTGCGCTGACCACTCAACCCCCTGATAGCCCCCAGCCACATGACCCGCCTTGGTCGCCAGGTAGTACTCCGCACGCCGGTGCGCTACAGTTTTACCAACAAGCTCCTCGCTTACGTCATAGCAAGCAGCCGTGTCCAGAAAGTTAATTCCTTGATCCAGTGCGGTATTAAGCACCTCAGCAGCCACGCTCTCGCTGACACCACCATAGCCAATCTCGGAAAGTCCTGCTCCCAATCTGGAAACCTGCATATCTGTTTTACCAAGTTGTCGTTTGTCCATGGATAAACCTAACACCGATTAGCCAAACTGAATGTACCCCAAAGTTCCTCGAAGTGAGTGGGGATTAGCTGCGAAACATTTGGCTGTTAGCATACAGCACAATTGTCACTGAGTCGTGCTGTGCCAGGGTTGCCAGCAAACTGGCAAATCCCAACTGGTGTCACTCTAGCAGGTAGCGAAGAGCCTCCCAACAGGTCATTTGCTGTTGGTTTATGGAGCATCAA
>CAZZPQ010000015.1:0-4870 GCA_964655595.1 uncultured bacterium | reverse complement strand
GCATCAAGGTGAACTCTATAGACACATTGCTCACGACTCATTGCTATCTACGACCATTTTTGAGCTACCCTCCATTACAGCAAGGCTATTTCTCCAAACTAACCCAGGTCTTTGCCTCTGCTGCCTGGTAAAGTGCCGCCATAACCGTGTTACGGTATGCCGCCTCACTGGCTTTTACCAGTGGTGCATCCTTGCCAGACAAGGCGTCCAGGAACAGCTCGAAAGCATGATCCTGAGGTGCAGGCAAATCCGTCCAGACCGTGAGATCTTCTGCACCCGCAACATGTTTGCTGCGGAAGTAGAGTTGATCATTCATCACGACTGCATGCCCCTCAGTCCCGCTGATTTGTACCTTGACAGGATCACTGATATCCACCCAACCCGCTGCCAAGCTGGCCAGTACCCCATTTTTAAACTTCAGGAGTGCTTCACCCGATTCATCACAAGCCTCGTAACGGCCAGTAATAATGTTGATATTTGCCGTGACACTTTCAACCTCGCCAAAAAGCCACAGCAATATATCCAGCGAATGTGTCCCAAGATCTCCAAAACCACCACAGCCTGCAACTTCTGGATCAGCCATCCAGCGCCAGTCAGTATCAAACCAGCCACCCAGCGAACCCCAGTGACAGTTCGAGTGCCGCACTCTGGTGATACGTCCAAAATGCGCCTGTTCGACCTGTGACTTCAGGAACTGATGGATAGCCTGCCCCCGCATGAAGTATCCCGTCTGAAAAATGAGTCCTTTCGCCTCGATGGCAGCCGCCATCCGCTCGGCATCTGCTCGAGCATATCCCAAAGGTTTCTCAACAAAAAGATGCTTTCCCGCTTCCACAACTGGCATCACCAGGTCTTCGTGACGATTGGTTTCAGAACAAATGACCACAGCCTCGATATTGCTGTCATTCAGGATGGTCTCCAGGTCCGTGACCGTAGCTGTCAGCTTATCTGCTGAAGCCTGAGCCCTGTCAGGCTGGGAATCCCAGACGTACTTGACCTTAACATCAGAGCGTTTATTCAGGCGTTCAATAAAGTTTGGGGTATGAATGTGGGCACTGCTGAGCAGAGCAAGATGCTGCATAAATCCTCCTGAGGTTGGCGAGCAGATTAGAGAATGCACGCTTCGAGGACGTTATATCATCCAGATATGAGAGGCAGCGAATCCCAGCAAACCAAGGCGTTATTTGAAATGGGCACTAGCCACAAACTGCTTTATCTCAACCGTTAAGGTCTATGCTAAGGTAGCTTATGACTGCTACTACAAACCAGCAAGCTGTATTTGCACCAATGCCAACAACGGCTTATCTCCGGATTACTGGCAATGATCGCCTGGACTTTCTACAAGGCCAACTGACTAACGAAGTCAAGCGCCTACAAGACGGACAGTTCAGCATACATCTCATGCTCAATCACAAGGGGCATGCTCTGGCGCAAGCAACGGTGTTCAAACGCTCACAGGATGTGCTGCTGGCTATTGAAGGCAATGCTTTGCCACTGGTCGAAGCGCAGTTGCGCAGGCACATTATCTTTGATCAGGTCGTTCTCGAGCCCCTTGACGCCACTTGCTTTATTCTTTGGGGCGAAGAGAGCAGTGCGGTCACAAGGGCACTTGACGCTTCACCCCAAGACGGACAATTCAGTGAGCTATCGCTGGAGACTGGGACAGTCATTATTCACCCCAGCTATCTGAGTCCGACCGCTTACCTGCTGCACGCGAGTTCACAGCAGCAGATGGCGCTCCTTGAGGCGCTTAAAAGCAACGGGGCAACAGCTGGCAACCTGAACGATCTTGAAGTCAAACGGGTATTTGCTGGCATCCCAACTGCTGCTGGCGAAGCCGGTGAAGGCATCCTGCCACAGGAGGCAGGACTCGAGTTTGCCGTGTCCTACAACAAGGGCTGTTACCTGGGTCAGGAAATCATGGCTCGCCTTGAGGCCAGAGGCAAACTGCGGCGCTCACTCTTTGGACTCAAACTCGACGGAATACCGCAGAATAATCAGCGTGAAATTGTACTGAACAGCAAAACCGTCGGGCAGTTGGGCACGGTGGTTACACACCCGAGTCTGGGTATTATCGCTCTGGCAGTGCTTCGTAATGACCTCGCTGAAAATGCTCAACTCAGCGTGGCTGGTGTTGCCGTTCGCGGACAGGCGCTCCCCTTTACCCTAACAGAATAATACCGAGCCCGATAAATTGGTTGAAGAAAAGCAATCCCCGCTTCCTAACGCCCTGCTCGGGATAGTGCACCACGTTTAAATCGGCCACTGTGACTGCATAATCCGTCCGCGCCCAGCAGCCTTGCCCTGATACATAAGCTCATCTGCCAGCTTAAGTACAACATCGATGGATTCAGGAACCCTAGCAAAGGTCACTGCGCCTACACTTGCCCCCACGGACCAGCGGTTCGCCACATTTTTTTCGAGAGCGCCGGCAAGACGTTCCAGGGTCACCTTTGCCTGCTCGAGTTCTGTATCAAGCATTAAAATGCCAAACTCATCTCCCCCTAAACGCGCAACAACATCGGTTGCCCTTACACTCTGTGCCATAAGCTGCGCAACCTCCTGCAAAAGCCTATCTCCTTCAGAATGTCCCAAGCGGTCATTGACCTGCTTGAAGCGATCGAGGTCTATATATGCAACGGTAAAGGGCTGCTCCGTGCGACGGCTCATAGCCATAGTCCGCTCGAGAAATTCCTTAAAAGTGCGGGCATTCGCGACGCCTGTCAGCCCATCTGTACGTGCCAGGCTTCTCTCACGTGCGTGAACACGCTTCAAGCGCTCAATCAAGGCATTGACAATGAGGAAAAATCCAAGGCGTACCAGCGCGTTCCAGTAAGGTATCCAAACGGCCGAGTAAGTCAATCCCCGAATCTCCAGATAACCCCAGGTTACAGCGCTCAGAATCGCCAGAACTACCCCCACTCGATACGATACGAATACAGCCGCAAAAGACACGGGTATCAGGTAGAAAATAGAAAAGCTAATCTCACGTCCTGTAGCGATATTCAAAACAGCAACAGCCATAAGCAGAGCAAGACTCATAAGCACCCGCACCCCATAGCGCAGGGCAAGAATCCTGCGACTTAGTCTTGCTATCAGCACATCTGTATGATCACGGTTTTCACTCACAACATTCCTTTACGCCTTAGTCTTGGGCACTGCCTTAAATCGCAGCAATCTGCTAAAACCATTGTATCCAGCATTAGCCTACTTGTAAAAGTCCCGTTGGATAGAGGTGCTTTTCATTTTCACAATTGCTCAGTTATAACTTTCGAAGAATGTCATTTGCGCGACTCATCGGCTTGATTGGCAGGCGACCATGCTAAACTTGGTTGCTATGCGAATTGGCTTTATCACACAGCTGCTCTGGTCACGCTACGGTTATTTCTGGCAGCAGGTCTTAACCCATCCAGACACCGAGCTCCGTTTCGCCCAATCCGAAAGCCTTCAGGCATCCCTGCAGCATCCTGCGCTTGATAACATTACTGGCATCAAGATGCGCTTGGCAGCGGCAGAAGCCTTAGCACTTGGGGACTGCGACCTACTCATTGCGCCTGCTCTGAATCCAGATGCTGAGGTTGCCAGAGGCAGTGGTCTTGACCCCTGGATTGCCAGTTTTCCTGACGCCCTGGCGTCCAGCATCGGCGGACTACCCCCTATACAGGCCGTTCCCGCAAGCCTGGATGAAGGGCTCGAGCCACTGGCTTTTGAAGTTCTCATGCAGGTCCTGCGAAATCCTGTCTTGGTTCGCCGGACACTCGAAAGGCATCGCGTACTACTGAGCAAAAAACGCTTGCCAGAACCCCGCTGGCAACGCCTGCCTGATGAGCAGGAAACGCTTGCCATCCTGGCACAACCCTGGCTACTAAGTCCGAAAATACTCAGGCACTTCACACCTCCACACCATCACATCATTTCACAGGCACAGTTCGATCCAGCCTTCCTGCAAACTGAGTCAGAGCGCAAGACCAAGCGACTTATTCCTACCGATCAGGAGGTTTTAGGCGCAGCACGCTTCTTTAACCGCAAAGGCAGTGTTGACAAGCTTCTATTTATTATGGATACATCCTCACCGGTAGATGCCTGGCTGGCTGAGCAAATACAGCAACTCTCCTACAAACCTCTCAGTATCGAAACCCTGCAAAACAGCATTCCCGAATCCGCAGAATCACTTTTGACCACTGTCCACTTAAACTCTGCGCAGTAGTCCCGCAAACAGTATAGACTAAAGTGTGTTAGTTCTGGCAGCCGTTGCTACCCTTATTTATGGCTTTATCAATGCTTTTGGCGCCTGGATGGTCATTCGGCGCAAAGCGGGCGTCGCCTTTATGTTCATGCTGGCTGCTTCTGTACTCATGGTCACCTTTGCTGCCTTTATTGGCAGCTTCCCCTATACTCGAGTCATTCTGGCAACTGGTCTGGTACTCGCCTCACTCGCTTCATTCATCAATGCCCATGTGGTACTGGGTAACGTTATCTGGCGCTTTCACGTTTTGCGCGCCGCTATTGGACTGGCAATCTACCTGCTAGCCGAGCTGGCCTTGCTGTAATCAGACCTCACCAAAGAGTTTTTTCAGTGCGTCCTCTTTGCTTATGCGGTGAACGACCAGCCAGCGGTTCCCCTGCTGCTCAATACGACCAGCTTGCAGGAGTTTCTCGAGCACTGCCTCTATGGTATCGATGGCCAGTTCCTCATAGTGGTGATCATCAATATAACGCTGCACATCGCGTACCGTAGCACCGACCTTGCTGTGCTCTTCAACAGCTTCAAAGACCCACTCGTCTACCGTCATGCCTACAGTCTAAGCCAGTTTTGGCAAATGAGCAATCTATGGAATCAGGCAATGTTTATACCGGTTCCGGATAAATC
>CAZZPQ010000014.1:30261-36272 GCA_964655595.1 uncultured bacterium | reverse complement strand
TGCGGACAGCCAGCCCCACTGCCACTGCTGCAGACGGGTACGGGATTCGAGCGATCCGTGGTCGTCCCGTCACCCAGTTGACCATACTCGTTCCATCCCCAGGCCCAGACATTGCCGCTGCTGTCTACTGCCAGGGAGTGAGCACCACCCGCACTGATACTGCCACTGTTGCCAATATTCAGTTGTGTACAGCCAGCCCCACTGCCACTGCTGCAGACAGGTACGGGATTTAAGCGTCGAGTGGTCGTCCCGTCACCCAGTCGACCAAAGTCGTTATTTCCCCAGGCCCAGACATTGCCGCTGCTGTCCACTGCCAGGGAGTGAATATTACCCGCACTCACCTGTCGGAAGACGGGTGGCGCCACGTCAAAGCTGGCAGTCACTGTCCGGGCCTGAGTCATGCTGACGCTACAGCTTCCGGTACCACTACAAGCCCCACTCCAGCCTGCAAAGCTTGAGCCAGACGCTGGACTGGCTGTCAGGGTGACACTTGTTCCCTCGATAAAACTCGCTGAACAACTGCTTCCACAGCTAATACCAGCAGGGCTGCTTTCAACCGTACCAGTACCGGTGCCACTTTTTGTTATCGAAATATTAAAGCTGGGGTCGGCACCACCATTACAGGCAAAGAGCAGCAGCCCCAGCAACAGGATTGAAATTGAGAACAGAATTTTACGCACATCACACTCCTTAGAGTAACTGTGGCAACTAGCTTACAGAAAGAATGGGCAAACACCACTACGCATTATCATATATGACGCGGACAAGAGGTAAGGCCACGAGTGGCACAAACAATTCGTTTGGCAGTTTATTCCGATTCTAACAATACACTTCACAAGTTTCGGGAGGCTTTGTACCGCTCCTAGAGGAATCGGTATCAATAGTAGCTAATCAGGCGGTAGGTTACTTCAATAGGCACAAAAACCGGCTCGCCGAAGCGCTCCATTAGGCGCTCTGTCTGCCGCCACACCCAGTTGCCTACTTCATCATAGTGGTAGGAAAAGCGTACCACCGCCTCACGTCCACCGGCTGCCACACTCGAGCGCTCTACGAGCTCTCCCCTATCGCTATACACATAGCTGTAGCGGTAAAGCTCTTGGTTGTCTCGGTCATATTCATGAGACGTCAGTAGATTGCCGCGCTGGTCAAAGCTGTTGACGAGTCGGTACTCCTGGCCACCATCCGCACGGTAAGCAATTTCCTCCAGCAGATTCCCCGCACTGTCATAGCGGTAAACGACCCGATACTGAAGTCTTCCCTCAGCATCTTCCGCCCATTCCTCGAGTCTTTTCCCATTGCTAAAGAGTTCAATACTGCGATAATCCACCTCCCCTTCAGAACTAAAGTGGGTGGTGATACGCCGGTAGCCCCGCCGTTCATACTGATGAAGCGCTTCATAGCTCAAGCTACCATCTGGATAAAAAGACTGCTCTTTAAGCAGACGTCCTTGATCATCATAGCTGTAGCTCGTGCGGAAATCTGCCTGACCATCCTGGTTATAACCCGTCAGACTAATCAGTCGACCCGCCAGATCATAGCTATGCTTCCATACATATAGCGGCAGGCCATTAGCACCCCGACTCGACTCTTCCAGCAGACGTCCATCTTCATAAAGATAGTGGATGCTGTAATCCAGACGGTTATCTGGCCGATAACGCTCAATATGACTAATCAGCCCTGCAGCCGTATAGCGAGTGACACTTTCGGTATAGCGTGCTGTTTCTACATAGTCGCCAAAGTGTTCTCGCAAGGGGGCAATTTCGACCACAATCTGTCGCACCCGCCCATTTAGACCATCAATCAGGCGGTCACTAGCCGGCGCAGCAGGTCGCGCAAACCACCAGCCAAGCACCAAGACCAGGATCAGGCCCAGGGCCAACATCACGGGTAGCCAAAAACGCTTTAACACAACTTATATGCTAGCAACAATACAGGGCAGCCAATGGCTACCCTGTACCAAAACCAGGTATGAAACCCAGGCTCAGAGATCAAGTTGAGCTAAATGTGCATTATCCTCAATAAACTCACGGCGTGGCGGTACGTCCATACCCATGAGAGTCTCAAAGGCTTCGTTGGCGCCCAAAAAGTCTTCAATGGTCACACGCTTCAGAACGCGCGTTTCAGGGTTCATGGTTGTTTCCCAGAGCTGTTCAGGATTCATCTCACCCAAGCCCTTAAAGCGCTGCACCTCATACTTGCGACCACGATTGTCTTTGAGTAGGGTTTTTAAACCATCTTCATCATAAACATACGTGAGCGTCTTCTCGCGACCAAAGCGCACACCATAAAGGGGCGGCTGGGCGATGTAAAGGTAGCCAGCGTCGATCAGTGGGCGCATATACCGGAAGAAAAAGGTTAAGAGCAGTGTCCGAATGTGGCTGCCGTCATGATCTGCATCCGTCATGATGATGATGCGATGATAACGCACATCCTCGAGATTAAAGTGTGCATTCTCTCCGGAGTCTGTTCCCTCTATACCCGCCCCGAAAGCAGCGACCATCGCCCGGATTTCAGCATTTTTGAGAATTTTGCTGATCTGGGCCTTTTCCACATTCAGAATCTTGCCACGCAAGGGCAAAATTGCCTGAAAGCGCCGCTCCCGTCCTTGCTTGGCGCTACCGCCTGCCGAGTCACCCTCGACGATGTAAATCTCTGAAACAGCCGGATCTTCTGATTGGCAATCAGCAAGTTTACCAGGGAGTTCATCGTTATCCAAAGGACTGGAACGCCGCACCAGGTCACGCGCCTTGCGGGCCGCCTCACGCGCCCTGGCAGCCTGCGCCGCCTTTTCGATAATCGTTCGGGCAACCTTGGGATTTTCTTCCAGAATCTCAGTCAGCTTTTCATAAACGACCGACTGCGTGGCGCTCTGCGCTTCAGGATTTAAGAGTTTAACCTTGGCCTGAGACTCAAACTGTGGATCACCCAGCTTAACACTGATGACACAGTAAATACCCTCGAGAAAGTCCTCACCGCTAGGCTGCGGATCACCCTTTTTCACCATATTATTGGCTTTGGCATAGTTGTTCAGTACCCGCGTATACGCGCTCTTAAAGCCCGTCAGTGGTGTGCCACCATCACGGTTCGTAATCATGTTGGCATAGTTCAGAACTGTTTGGCCATAACCAGAGGTGTGAATCATGCCAATATCCACTTCAATTTCCTCAGATGCCCCAAAGATTCTCAGTGGCTTGTCGTAAAGCATTTTGCTCTCACTCGCCAGACTCTGGGCAAAGGCTGCTACCCCGCCCTGTTCCTGAAAAACCTCGTGTACCTGTTCCTGATGCCGATGATCTTGAAAAACAATTTTTACCCCACCCGTAAGGTAGGCCAGCTCTTTGAGTCGCCGCCGCATCCGGTTGGTATCAAAGCCGCGTACCTCCTTGAAGATATCAGTGTCGGCCTTAAAGGTTACTCGTGAACTTGAGTCTGAACCCTGGTAGGTGCCAACCACGCTGACAGGCTCGATTACCTGACCCCGCTCAAAGCGAATCTTGTGGATTTTACCCTCACGACGCACTTCAACCTCGAGCCAGCTCGAGAGTGCATTAACGACCGAAGACCCCACACCATGCAGACCACCTGAGACCTTGTAGGCGCTCGAATCAAACTTGCCACCCGCATGTAGCACGGTAAAGATAATCTCGAGGGCTGATTTGCCCTCTTTTTTCATGATGTCGACAGGGATACCGCGCCCATTATCAATGACCGTGGCAGAGCCGTCCTTATTCAGAATGACTTCCACTGTATCGGCATAACCTGCCAGGCACTCATCAATCGCGTTATCAATAATCTCTGTCAGGAGCTGATGAAAGCCATCAACACCCGTGCCGCCCTGCACATACATAGCAGGACGCTTGCGCACTGCATCAAGCCCTTCCAGGACCTGAATGTTTTCAGCAGTATAAGTACTCAACGTACGCCTCCGAAAAGTCATGTCTTATAAACACTAGACATGACAGTCAAGTATACCCCACAACAACCCCCGTCATGAGATAGTCAACAACGTCTCAGACGTAAAAGAACCGCCCAAAAGCATCAGCCGATAAAGATCATCCAAACGTAGAGAAAAGCTAATAGACCGGGCGCTGCTGATAAGGCGCCCAGAGCAACCAGATCAAGTTTTCTCAGGTAGGCCAGCCAACCCACCACACTAAAAAGCACCAGTAAAAAGGGATATGCATAGAAAAGCGAGCTTTGCCAGGGTGCAAAAACCAGATCATTAATCTGACCACCATTACCTGTCACCAGCAAAACAACACCTATCGCCCAAAACAGCAGTATGCCCAAACCAACAATCTGTAAGGCCAGCGCCCCAAACAAGCTTAGTATCCGATCACCAGACATCATAATAGACTCCTCAACATGCCTTAAAATACCATATGCAAAGGCTCTGAGCGCATGTGCTAACGCACACTGTAAGCCAATCCCTATCGTCATTAGCACAGGCAGGTCATCATCAGCATATGAATACGATCCATGCAGATACGCTCATCATCGGTGCTGGGGTTGCCGGACTCACTGCTGCACACCATCTCTACAAGCAACAGCAGCCAATCCTGATGCTCGACAAAAGCCGTGGTGTCAGTGGGCGCGCCGCCACTCGCCGCGTCCATGAGCAGGTCAGCGACCACGGCGCGCAGTATTTCACCGTCAGAACAGCCGAGCTGCAGGACCTAACCGATATCTGGCTCGAGCAAGGCCACGTGCGCATCTGGAGTCACGGCTTTCATACTCACAGCGCTGACGGACTAGTGCCCCCTGCTAGTGGTCACCCTCGCTACATCTTTCCCGACGGAATGAACAAGCTGGGCAAACTATTAGCACAAAACCTCAGCATCCATAAGCAAACCCAGGCCACTCGAGTCAAGCCGCAAGGTCAAGGCTGGCAGATTCAGGCCAAGCAGGATGCCACCGAGGTGAGCTACCACTGCCAGACGCTCCTCATGAACGTACCACCTGAACAAGCGCTTGATCTGTGCCACTTTGATCTGGGTGCAAGTCGATCTTTACTGCAAGCTGCTCAGATGCAGCCCTGCTACGCACTCATTTTGAGCTACCCACTTGGTCAACAACCTGCCTGGCAGGGTATTCAGTGCCTGAATCATCCGGTTCTTGGCTGGATCGCCCTCGACAGCAGCAAGCGTGTCGACCCTGACTATACAAGGCTCGTCCTGCACAGCAGCCACAGCTACGCCCAAAGCAACCTGGAAACTGAGCCACAAACCGTCATCCAGGATATGCTCGCAGCCTTGAGCGCTATTGAGCCAAGCCTTCAGCAGCCACAAGATGTCAGCCTGCACCGCTGGCGCTACGCCCTTTGCAGTAAAGCACTACCCCAGCCATTTCTCAAACACAGTCCCAGCCTCTACTTCACGGGCGACTGGTGTGGTGGTAGCACGATCGAAGCCGCCTATCAGAGCGGTCTACATACCGCCCGTGATATCCTTAAAAGTCGCGGGCTATACTGACACTCAACAGGAAATAGCCTTCCAGAGCTCTGGCCAACCCAAAGTACAAAACCACCACGCTGGCGTGGCACAGTACTCAGTCAGCGTGACCCTAATACGGAGCTCGATAAACTGATTACAGATTTAAAAAGCAATCCCCGCTTCCTAACGCTCTGCTAGGGATAAATCGTTGGGTTTATTCCAACGATTTATCCGGAACCGGTACAACTTGTGCCATAATAGGCAATCAAGGAGGCCAGTCCATGGATGAAACAACTGCACCAGAAGCCACAAGTACCACCAGTCCCGCTAAAGCAGACCTTTTGAAACGTGCTATTGCTATCCCACAGCCACAGCGCGCCGTCATCATCCTGGAGCCTGCTAAAGCCGATCTTTTGAAACGGGTTATTGCTGCCATTATTGATGGCGCCATCGCCTCGGTTGTTGGCCTTATTCCTGCTATCGGCGGACTGATTGGCACTGCCTATATTCTGTTTCGGGATGGCTTTGACTATGAGTTTATGGATGGTCGTTCCGTCGGCAAAAAGCTTATGAAGTTGC
>CAZZPQ010000014.1:0-30161 GCA_964655595.1 uncultured bacterium | reverse complement strand
TTTGACTATGAGTTTATGGATGGTCGTTCCGTCGGCAAAAAGCTTATGAAGTTGCGCCCCGTACGACTTGACGGCCAGAAGATGACCTTGCAAGACTCCGCCAGGCGCAACTGGCCGCTGATGTTTGGTTCATTAGTCTCGGTGCTTTTGGTAATACCCGTTATTGGCTGGGTCTTGATACCCTTGGTTATCGTCGCAGCAGCAATCATTAGCATTATTGAGCTGGTCTTGGTGCTAACCAATGAAGAGGGCAGGCGCTGGGGCGACAAGATGGCCAGCACCAAAGTGATTGAGGTTGATGGTTAGACTAGCGTGACACCGCAGTAGTAGAGCTTACTCCGGGATCGCGGAAATAAGCTTCCTGCTTGCCAGCCGACAGTTCACCCCAAGTAACTGGCTCGAGGCTGATTACCTTAGGTGGACAGGCGTTGACGCAAGCATTACAGCCATTACAACGCTCTGGCTCGAGCATCAGGCGTGTTCCCTCGGGACTAAACTCGCGGCTAAAAGCCTTGGTCGGACAGACATTGGTACAAACTGGACACATGATACAGCCTTCAGCTACACGCGGTACAAGCCAGGGTACTACTGTATCCTCACTCGGCTCAGCCCACTTGATAATCGCATATTGCCGCTGCATCTCTTTAGGCAGAGTGACCTCGGTATCACCAGGATCAAGCGGTGCAAGGGTATCAGCAGCAGTAGACTGAATCCCCCGCCAGCCCCCGCGCAAGAGATCACGACGGCTTATAGGATCAGGATTATCCGTGCTGTCGTATTTGTCAAGCTCGAGTACTTCCAGCTGTAACTCACGCTGACGCAAGGCAGCAAGGTTCTGGGCCTTTTCCACGTTACTGCTGATGACCTCCACAACCTGCACTGAACCGATGGAACAGTTTTCACAGTCGCCACGCACCAGACTGACCTTATCCTTGCGACCTGCCAAGCGGACAATGTCGGTCACACTAAGCCGCCCCAAACACTGCACGGTCTGGGCACTGCCCTTAACCTTGGAGCACTTGATAGGCGCCCCTGTCTGAAAAGCCGTTTTGGCAGTGAGTGCCTGTGAGGGACAGTGCTGCACACAAAGACCACAGCCCGTGCAGTCAACATCATCAATCTGGACTTCTTTGGCCCGTTTAAAGCTGATCGCCTCGTGTGGACAAACCTCCTGACAGACCTTACAGGCGCTCGTACTCTGCTTGTAGGCAATGCAGTGCATTTTTTCGTAATCCGGTTGCAGACTGGTGACCTTCACAATAAGGCGAAAGAGGTTATCCCACATGGCTATAGGGTATCGGGAATGGTGGCAGTTTGCAAATCGTGGTCAATCGTGGTTGTGGTGATTGCGGTGCTCAGCTACAGGCAGGGAATAGGGGGAATAGGGGGAGGTAAAGGAATGAAAACCATCAACAGCTTCACAATAAAAGCAGGAATCTGTTACTTGTGATTCTTGACCAAAAGGAGCTATAGAACGGGCTTGCATAAGGTGAGTTAAGCTCATGAATTGCTAACCGCTAATCCTTGTTCTTTTGATTGCTTACCCGCTCCTGCTCGAGAAGTTCTGCCAGCAGGAATGCCAGCTCAAGGGACTGCGAGGCGTTTAGGCGCGGATCGCAATGGGTATGATAGCGGTCGCCAAGATTGTCGTCGTTAACAGCTAGTGCGCCACCTGTGCATTCGGTGACGTCCTTGCCAGTCATTTCAAAATGTACGCCACCAGGATAGGTTCCTTCTGCACGGTGCACTGCAAAAAACTGTTGCACTTCCTTCAAAACCCGCTCAAACGGTCGTGTCTTGTAGCCAGACGAGGATGCGATTGTGTTGCCATGCATGGGATCGCAGGACCACAGCACCGTGCGCCCTTCTCGCTTCACAGCTTGAATGAGCGGCGGTAAATACTCGGTCACCTTGTCAGCACCAAAGCGCGCAATCAGCGTCAGCCTTCCGGGCTCATTCTCTGGGTTGAGCAGGTCAATAAGCTGCATCAGCTCATCTGGCGTCATCGATGGACCACATTTTAAGCCGATTGGGTTTTTAACCCCACGGCAGAACTCCACATGCGCATGATCAGGCTGACGGGTCCGGTCTCCAATCCAGATCATGTGACCAGAGGTATCATAATAGTCGCCCGAAGTCGAATCAACGCGTGTCATCGCCTGTTCGTAACCCAGCAACAGCGCTTCGTGAGAGGTATAGAACTCGGTCTCACGAAGGCGCGGCTGATCTTCTGAAGAAAAACCTATGGCGTTCATGAAGCGTATGCTCTCAGTCAGTCGGTCAGCAAGTTGGCGGTAGCGCTCAGATTGCGGACTCTTGTCGACGAAGTCGAGCATCCATTCATGCACATGCTCCAGATTGGCATAACCGCCCTGGGCAAAGGCGCGCAGCAGATTAAGTGTCGCGGCAGACTGGCGGTAGGCCATGATCTGGCGTTCGGGGTCGGGAACGCGACTCTGTTCATCAAAAGTTGCGCCGTTGATAATATCACCACGGTAGCTCGGCAGCGCGAGTCCTCCCTGCTTTTCAATATCGGACGAACGCGGCTTGGCAAACTGACCAGCAATGCGACCAATCTTCAAAACTGGCTTGGCCGCAGCGAAGGTCAAGACCACCGACATCTGCAAGAACACCCGGAAAAAGTCACGGATGTTGTCAGCGCCATGCTCGGCAAAACTCTCGGCGCAGTCACCGCCTTGCAGCAAGAAAGCCTCGCCCTGCGCGACCTTGGCGAGACCCCGCTTTAACGCCCTGGCTTCTCCGGCAAAAACGAGGGGTGGAAAGCTCGCCAAGCGTTCCTCTACGACTTTCAGGGCAGCCTTATCGGGAAAATCCGGCATCTGCACAACAGGCTTGCACCGCCAGGAATCGGGAGACCAGTTTTTTGTCATACTTTCACCTTACATTTCACGAAGAATTGCGGCACGCAAGTTTTGAGACCGCAGCTAAACAGTGTAGTTTGTTGGCGGGGTACTGCTAAGCATGATTGTGACATGAAAAATAAACTAAGCCTTGAACTTAGCAAGAAAAATATCGGCTAAATCGAAAAAGTCGCACTAAAACGCGCCTTTCTGTGGTCTACCCGGCTCACACATCCCTCGGATGGCTAGGGCGAAGCATGCTCTTCGCTTGCAGGTACACGCCGCTCAGAGAATCGTACTACAAATATCGTGGCTTCGTAAAGTAGCAACAGCGGCATAGACACCAGCGCCAGTGAAAAAGGATCTCCGGTTGGGGTGATGATGGCAGCCAGAGTCACCCCAATAATAATGGCGTGGCGCCGGTAGGTTGTCAAAAAGTCAGATTTAATAAGACCCAGACGGGAGAGCAAAAACCCCAGGATGGGCAGTTCAAACATGATACCCATAATTGCCATCAGCGCCAGAAGCGTGGAGATATAGCTGCCAATGGTTAGCACAGCGGTTGCTTCACCTTCAAGAAACGACAGCAGAATGATTACACTCGGCGGCAAAATCACATAATAGGAAAAGAGTACACCTGCTGAAAAAGCCAGCACAGTAAAAAAGATAAAGGGCACAGCCCAGCGCCGCTCTTCATTATAGAGACCCGGCGCGATAAAACCCCAAAGCTGCCCGATGATCAGCGGTGAGGCCAGCACCAGTCCAAAAAAAGCGGCAATCTGCATACTGACCGCAAAGGGTTCAACCAGGCGGAAATAATTCAGGCTGATTTCAGCTGGCAGGGGTGCTTTTAGCCAATCCAGCAAGACACTACGGTAGATAAAAGCAATAACTGCACCTACCAGCCAAGCGCCCATAGCAATAAACAGACGCTTGCGTAATTCCTCGAGATGATCAATGAGTGTCATAAATGAACGACCAGCTTGTTTGGCTTACGCAAAAACAAAGCGTCAGCTGCCTTTAACAAGGCAGCCAGTCTTCTGGAGACTTAAGCGGACTTTTCCTTGCTGACGTCTTCTTTAATCTTGGTCGTATCGGTTTCGATATCGTCCTTGATGTCCTTGATACCCTTACGAAACTCGCGCACTGACTGACCGATGCTGCGCGCCATCTCTGGCAGGCGACGGGCACCAAAAAGTAGCAAAACTAACACCAGTATGATGATGATTTCGGGTCCTCGTAATCCAAACGGCATGGCTTTACCTCCTTAAGCTCTTAGGTAGTCTAGCACTTCTAACCATCCTGTGTACCCTTTTACCATCACAGTTTATTCGGCAATAGCACTACCCTTGGCTGTCTCCTCAATGAGCCAGTCGACCACTGCTTTTAGGTCGCCAGTCTGCTCAAAAACCTGAAGCTGCCGATCAGCACTGGTACCACGCTCGAGAATAGTAAACACATGCTCGACTTCCTTGCGGATGCCCAGATCATCCAGTACATCATCAACAAACTCAATCAGCTCCACAATCAGTTGCCTGGCAGGCAACTCCACTTCCTTGCCCCAATCCACCAGCTTACCATTGATGCCGTAGCGCACCGCCCGCCACTTGTTTTCCTCGATAAGAGCGTTGGGATACTTGCGAAACCGCACGTTATCCAGGCGCATCTTGTAGTGTTTTAGCACCAATGCCTGGAAAATAGCAGCACAGCAAATCGCATCATCAATATTCGTACAAAGATCACACAGGCGAAACTCGAGCGTCGGATAGGCGTGATGCGGGCGAATATCCCAGTAAATTTTTGAGGAGCTTTCCATAGATCGTGTCGCAACCAGCGCACTCACCAGCTTCTGATACTCAGCGTGGGAATCCAGATAGGGCGGTATACCGGTGCGGTGCAGAAAACGGAACATGGCGCTGCGGTAACTCTTAAGCCCGGTCTGCCGACCTTCCCAGAAAGGACTCGAGGTTGACAGTGCCAGTACATGCGGCACCATGTACTTTATGGTGTTCATGGTATCAATGGCGAACTCGGGGTCTTCAATCCCGATATGGACATGCATACCAAAAATAATGAGCTGTCTGGCGATATCCTGCATGTCATCGATAATGCCCTGATAGCGCTCGAAGGGTGTTATGGCCTGGCGCTGCCAGCTCGAGATCGGATGGGTTCCTGCTGCGGCAATAGCTGCGCCCTGTTCGCGTGCCATTTCGGTGACCATACGACGCATTTTAAAGAGATCAGCTCGAGCATCCTGAATCGTGAGACAGGGTTTGGTACCAATTTCCACGATGCTCTGATGCAGTTCTGGTTTGATTTCAATCTGCTTGAGAATGATCCGGTCATGTTTTAGAAGCTCGGTGATATAACTCTTGAGCTCCCCGGTTTCCGGGTCGATAATCTGGTATTCCTCTTCGATGCCGATACTAAGTGATGGTCGCACCACCGATGCCATAAATACCTCCCGACTACTGCCCCCAGTCTAGCAGGCTTTGAACAAACACATAGCAAGTATTTAAAACAGTTTTGGAGAGCCCTATTCAATCAAAGTCAGTCCCTTATTCTCGCCAAAAGTGCAACTTCAAAACGGTTACTAATACCTAGCCCGATAAATTGGCTAAACATATGAAAGGCGCTTCCCCGCTTTCTACTTGCCCCCCTCGGGATAACCTACATATAACAACTGAATTTCAGATTCTACTGCCTAAATATATTGGCTTAACGCTGTCAAGCACCTACTGGCATCTGCTAGACTGGCGTGTGCATCTTCTCGTTGCCCCACCCGCTTCTGGTAAAACCGCAATGCTGGTCGAAAAAGTCCGTAAGGCAACGCAGCAAGGTCAACGTGTCTGGTGGATCGGTCTGCCCTTTCAGCGAGCCTATGTCTACCGCCGCCTGACCGAAGCAGGTGCCCTTTTGGGCGCTGAGTTTTTGAGCTCCCAGCAGCTTTACTACCGGCTGCTGGCCCATGCCCAAAGACTCCGACCCTTACTTTTAGGAACCGGACGGCTGGTGCTGGTCGGGCAAGCTCTGCTTGAACTAAGAGGTGACCTGCCATCACCAGGGGAAGCGCGACTCTTTTCACAGGCAATCGCTGAAGCAAAGCGCTTTGGCCTGACGGCTGGCAAACTTCAGGCTGTCGACGAAGAGGGTAAACGTTTCCGCGAGGTCTTTCGCCACTATGAGCGCCTCAAAGCTGATCAGTGGGACTATGATGACTTTCGCAGTGAAAGCCTGTATTACCTCGAGCATAGTACTGATGAACTCGAAGCAGACCTCATCATCATAGATGGGTTCCGCGAAGTTGGTCCGCTTGAATACCGGATTTACCAGGCGCTCGCTCGCCGAACTGAACTTTGGCTCTCTCTGCCTGAAGCCCCACCAGGCACGCACGCCAGCCACAGCCTGCCCGCAAGGCCTCAAGCAGAAGCACACATCTACCGCACAGCAAATCCCGTGACCGAAGCCCGCTGGGTCTTGCGCGCCCTGAAGCAGGATCTGGCCAACGGGATGAATCCACTGGATCTGGCTGTTATTTTGCCGAGCTCGCAAAGCAGGGCTTTTGTAGCACTGGCTGATGAGTACGGCGTGCCAATGATGAACGAAATCCCCACGGCGCTAAGCGACTGTCTGCCTGGGCGCATCCTGCTTGACCTGCTCGAGTTACCCGATTACCCGACCGCCTCGCGTCTTTTGGCAATACCAGAGCTCAGCGAGCTGGCCAATGCTGCTTTGAACCGTGGTGTGGTAGGGCTGGAAGCTATCAATGTCTTAGCTGGCGAGCTGTCACTCAGCACCACCTGGCAAAAGTGGCTTGGTTTGCTGGACAGTCCTGCTGACGAGTTGCGCTGGGCTGAGACACTGCTTAACTCGAGCCTGCCCGAACTACACCGCCACTTGCAGAGCGACATTCCCTTTGACATTGACGCCTTTAACCAGCAGGCTTTACAACGCGCCAAGGAAGCTAGTCATCTCGCCAAAGGCCCCCAGTTTCGCAAATGGTGGGCAGCGCTGTTACAGGAAAGCAAGCTATACAACCGTCCGGCTGGGGGTATCGCGCTTTTAAACGATACCCTCGTGTCAGGGCGACAGTTTCGTAAAGCCTACCTGATGCACGCCGTCGAAGGGAGTTACAGCAGTAGAGAAGCCGAGGACTATTTTATTCCTGAGGACGAGCGCAGACTGCAGAAGGACAGCTTCACATCGCTGGGACTACCCAAGCGCTTTTTGGGGCGTGACAGCGCCCTGTTTGCTGAACTCGCTAGCCGTGCCACAACCATGATTATCACCTACTCCGAAGCTGATCAGGCAGGTCCTTTAGTTCCCGAAAGCGGCTTGATAAAGACTTATCCAGGAACTTTGCCAGAGCTGCCAGCCGCGAGTAGACTCGAGCTTACCAGCAACAGCATGTACCAACCCTCCCTGACAGCCGTACCCCTAGGCAGACCAAGCTTTGAAGCACTGCGCCGCTACGATGACTGCGCTTTTCGCTACTGGGCAGGTCAACTTGCCCGCGATACAAAACCCAGATGGCAAGAGCTGCTTAGCGACCTACGAAACTATGGCAAACTGAACCCCGCCAGGCTCGAAGTCCTTAAGGGAAAGTATCCCGAATGGGCTTCCTGGCTGGCCGACAAGGCAGCAGATTTGCTGAGTCTACAATTCAATGTCAGCTTGCCAGATACCCAAAGTGAGCCACATGCCAAGGTCGATGCGGCTGGACGCAGCGCTTCAGAGGTGACCCTTTACCGTTTTTGTGAACCTGGGCGTGTCAGCACCCAAAAGGAAGCCGAGGAACTGATTGACCAGCGCTGGAACGAACTGTTGGCAGCCGGACATATGCTCAGCCACTACCCCGGACGCATCACTAAGGTACATATTGTTGTCTGGCCCATCGGTGCTGAGCCCATTGCAGCTTTTGAAGACGGCATCACTTATGTGTGGAGACGCATCAGTAATCGTCAGGCTAAGGCGCAAAGCAGCTACCAGCGCTTTTTAAGTGGTGATGCCACACCGAACCCGGGCTTCCGCTGTCGTAGCTGCACGGTGGCGGACGTTTGCCGTGAGGGAAACAGGAATGTTTAAAGGGCTGTTATACGGAATAAAGATGATCACTTATCTATCAGACACTAAGAAACGCTTTTCTGCACGGGATTTAATACATAGGTTTTTAGGTTAATTTGGTATTGGTTGTGTTGAACGACGCATCTTTTGGCTCATTGCTCGCTACTCATTGCTGTTTTGAGCCAGCCCCATGCAAATTATCTCAGCGTCCTAATGGCAGTTGTACGCTTATTCAGATGCTCCTGCCACAAGCGTTCGGCCAATTCCTGAACTGCTGGTTCTCTTGTCGTACGGGCATAGGAGTAACCAAAGCGTAAGTCTTCAAGGGCGTTGGGCAAAGCCGCAGCCACAGCCAGCTGATAACGCGACAGATGCACCTGCGCCAAGAGCACATCGCGCATGCGCTGAGGTTGCACAGCGTGCAAGTCGCGCAGAGCATCCCCGTAGGCATTCATGGCCGCCTTGACATCATTTTCTTCAAGCATCTTGCCCTGGCGATAGTGTTTTGCGGCATTGTAGAGCAGGTCACGCATAACTTATACCGCTTCCGTTGAAACGCATGATTGGCTCAAGCTTTCAAATACAAACTTGGCGAGTGAACTGAAATTAAGCGCCTTTGCAATCATTGGCTATCTTTCCTGACCTGGCCTTAGGTCTGTTTCTGTTTGAGCATCAGACCATGAGGATTGCTCACTGCGTGACGCGCTGCTGCCCAGGCGCGCTTTAACTCGAGTCCTTGGTGATCGAGTTGTGACTCGACTACGCTGGCATAGTAGGCCACTTCATCATCTTTGGCTTTGAGCAGGTCGTTTAGAACCGTATGCAGGGAGTCCCGCACGGCCAGCCCTTCCTTAAGTAAATCCTGCGCCTCGAGCACACGTTCGACAAGCTCCTCATGGCTCATGGCACTGAGTTGTTCACGGCTGCGTTGCATGACTTTACTTTACCTGTTCGGCAGGTCTTGCAGTGTGCTATGCCAAGACATCCCCGGTTACAGGCAGCAGCACTTATACTGAGCCCGATAAACTGGTTAAAGATATAAAAAGCAATCCCCGCTTCCTAACGCCCTGCTCAGGATAAATCATTGGGATAAATCCAACGGTTTATCCGGAACTGATATTAGACCTCTTGCAAAAGTCCAGTTGGATAACGATGGTTATCGCCCTAAAGGTTGCTCAGTTGATACTTTCGCAAGAAGTCTATTAGGTGTAGCTCCAAGATTGTTATAGGCAAGGTCAAGGAACATATAGGATTGAAAACGATAAAGGAATGGAAATAATTCTCATTGCTCGCTGCTCATTGCTGTTTTTAAGCATTTGACGTTGAGCCACACTTTTTCACACACTACGCGATTTTGCCTTGGTATGCGGTAGCATTCGGCAATCACAGAAGGAGACTGAGTATGTCTGACCCCAGCCTTCTCAACCTTAGCGAGCTTGCTCACGCCTACCGCCGCGGTGATTTACGCCCCAGTGAGGTTACAGAGCACTATCTGCAAAAACTCGAGCCTGGCAGCATTTACCGCTGCGTCACAGCAGAACGAGCCCAGGCGCAAGCCAGGGCTGCCGATGCGCTTTTTGAGCGCGGCATCGATCTCGGCCCATTGCAGGGTATTCCTCTGGCCATCAAGGATCTCATCGACATGAAGGGTGAAGTAAGTTCTGCCGGTTCACGGGTGTTAGCATCCAAACCCGCTGCCCGCGAGGATGCCCCGGTGCTGGCCCGTCTCGATACTCTTGGCGCAGTTTTTTTAGGACGAACCACCATGACCGAGCTCGCCTTTTCAGGCTTGGGCTTGAACCCCCATTACGGCACACCAGCGAATGCCCTGGACGCTAGCCGCATCCCAGGCGGCTCCTCTTCTGGCTCGGCGGTAGCCGTCGCCAAACAGCTTGCCTGCGCTGCACTCGGATCAGATACGGGTGGATCAGTACGCATTCCAGCATCTTTTAACGGCCTTATTGGGCTTAAAACAACTAATGGCAGTATCCCCAACGATGGCGTTACACCACTCTCGACTACCCTAGACACGCTTGGCCCAATAACCCGCAACCTGGAAGATGCCTGGCACCTGTGGCATGCCATGACTGCCAAGCTAAGCAAAGCCTTTCCTGTGCCTGATAATCGAACCTTCAGACTGCTTGCACCAGAAACCGTGATTTTAAATGATGCTGACCCTGAGGTCATTCAGACGTATCAGCAGTGCCTGCACAGTTTTGAGGCTGCTGGACATCAGATTATTCATCAGCCTGTCCCAGAATTCGAGAGAATTCTGGAGCTCTATGCCAAGCATGGCAGCTTCGCCAGTCACGAATCCCTGGCACTCTATCAGGAACTGCTCGAGTCTCACGGACCAGCCATCGATCATCGGGTTGCACGGCGCATTCTGGAATATCGTGGACGACCTGCTACAGATTATCTACGCCTTGTCTATGAACACAAGAGCATGACACGCAGTTTCTGGGAAAGAACCAGAGAATTTGACGCCATCCTCTGCCCTACTGTAGCCATTCTGCCACCAAAAATCAGCGATCTGGCCAGTGATAGTGCTTACTTCAGCAGCAATGGACTAGTTCTGCGCAATACCATGTTATTTAACTTTCTTACAGGACCAGCGCTCAGCATCCCCTGTGCACTCACAGAGGGTGGTTTGTCCATAGGCCTGATGATCGCCAGCGCGCCCTACAGTGAGGAGCACTGCTTCAAAGTGGCAACTGGACTCAAGAGCTGTCTTGGCAGTTCTTGAAGCCATTCCATGACAAATCCTTCAAAGTCTTAGCGCGTCGTGCTTGCGCAGACTGGTACCCTTTTTAAATAGTCACTTCACAATCGTCAACAGAGCCTGGCTGGCACAACTAGCGAAAGATTTCACATCTGGCTAAGTCCTGCACCTGATGCGGTTTCTCACAACCTTCGTGTAAGGATTTTGTCATGGTTAGTGACGTATTGTTGACCCTAAGAAAGCAAAGGCTTTCTTCTAGGCAGCAAGGCTGTTTATTCCTAAGATTATTCCTAAGAATGGGCGCTTGGAATAAACCGAGGATTTAGGGCAAGCAGCTGAATATCTAGCAATCCGAACCCGCCCACGCCATAAAGGCAAGAAGGAGCATTCATGATGACACACAAAGTCAAGAACCCAAGGAGTCTTCATGATTGCTGAACTTACCCTTTACCGTTGTTACTGGCCTCAAGTCTTTAGGTATTTACGCCAGTTTAACATCAGCAACTTCAAGTCAGAAGCCTTTGGCATGCTGATGACGCTGGACCTGGCACCTGAACAGGCACAGCGCATTGCTTCTATGCTACCCACTGGGGCTGTGGTGGATCTGGTCGAGCTCGAGTCTCTGGACTTGCTCGAGATTCACGAAATCGATGACTTGCTGTTTAGCCGTAACCGGGAGCGACAATCCGCTTCAAAGAAAAACTGAACTTATTGCTATTCACCGGAGCGCAAGTTCGTGAGGCGCTGTGGTCGGTATTCAATATCAGTAAAGCTGATAGTACATCCCTCCCCTGTGGGAGATTGTGCTAGAAACCCTGCCTGTGTGGGCGCTTCTGCCAGGGCAAAGTGACGAGTCAAATGCCAGATTTTACCATCAGTCGAGTGATGAAAGGCATAAGCACTGCCGATTTTGGCAATGCGCAGGTAGACACTATGAGCCTCGATAAAAACAGAATTACAATCATCTGAAGAATCCTTATTTACCACCGATACAATCATCGGGTCAGCCTGGGGGGAATATTCAAAACAGAGTTTTGCCCAACTTGTCTCATGCTGCCAAATCAGCAGCGCACCCGCATCAAAGGTGCTGCCAAAGTCAACCGTCACCCGTGCCGACAGCAAAAAGTCTTCTGGCGCAGCAAAGAGCAGGCGCGGGGCATTCAGCGCTTGCACATCAGCCTGCGGCGCAATAAACAGATCAGTCCTGGCAGCACAGCGCATAGTGAGCGGCTCTAATTGCCAGTTTTGCGGCAATACTTGCCAGTGAAGTTCAGGCAGATCCGAGAGAACCATGCCCCTAGCATATCAGATACTTACAGGATATTTTTCCCTAATAAGCTGGCCGCCATCTCCACCATAATGTGGGCTGTCTGATTGCGGGTATCGAGAATCGGATTGACCTCAACGATATCAAGGCTGCTGACAATCTGTGCGTCTGCCAAAAGTTCCATCAGCAGGTGCGCCTCACGGTAACTGAGACCACCCAGCACCGGCGTACCGACACCAGGGGCAATGCTGGGGTCAAGCGCATCAGCATCAAATGATACGTGAAGGTGATCACTGTTACACTGCCTGAGGTATTCGATGGCTTCTTCAGCAACACTGGCTAAACCACGTCTGTCGATGTCTTTCATGGTGTATGCCCTGATGTTATGTTCCCGCAAAAAGTGTCGCTCGTCCTCATCAACACTTCTTAAACCAATAAATACGGCGTCCTCTGGCGCAATCACCGCACCGCCACCCCAGATACCCGTAAGTCGCGGATCACCAACACCCATCAGATGTGCCAGTGGCATACCATGAATATTGCCACTGGGGCTGCCTTCAGGCGTATTTACATCGGCATGTGCATCAATCCAAAGCACCGCCATACGCCCCTCTCTGGCAAGACCAGCAACCGTCCCCATCGAAATTGAGTGGTCGCCTCCCAAAATAAGCGGGAAAGTACCTGCGGGAAGCTCTCTCAGGTGGTTGTACGTTGCCTTACAAGTGCTGGCAATAGCATCAAGGTAGCGAAGTCCTCCTTCAGTAGACAGTGATTCCGCAACTGGACTGTTGACATTGCCAAGGTCCGTGACTCGGTGTCCTAACTCTCTTAAGGTGGCGGCGAGTTGAGCTAGCCGTAAGGCACTTGGGCCCATATCAACACCACGACGACCAGCGCCCAGGTCCATAGGAACACCCAGAATATGAATATTTGCCATGCCTTCAGCTTAGCATGTTTGCCCAAAGTTTGTATAAATAGGTGTATGCACTGAATATCGCGCTTTCGCGAACTTTTCCAGAGAGTGAAGTCTGCTTCAGAGCCTCTCAGAACGATATCTGAGTGGGTCAGTTTTTTCAGACATTTGGCAGATCGCAGTCATTTATTGTGCCCACTGTGTCAGCAGGTGAAAACTCACAGACTCGAGAGCGCGTTAGACTACAGCCATGAATAGTTTACAACTGGGACTTTTACACCCGGGAGCTATGGGGGCGTCGCTTGGGGCAGCGCTCAGCCCAAAGTATAAAACCGGCTGGGTTTCGGAAGGTCGCTCCGCTCAAACGCGACTTAGAGCCAAGGAAGCAGGCTTACTAGAGTTTTTGCGCCTGAAAGATCTGGTCGAACAAACAGATATATTGTTCTCCGTTTGTCCTCCCAGCGAAGCGGTAGCTCTGGCGAAGCAATCAATAAATGCAGGATACAAGGGTATATATGTTGACGCCAATGCAGTATCCCCAGCTACGGCTACAGAGATAGCCCAACTGTGCCAGGCTGCTGGGCTTAGTTATGTAGATGGCGGAATAATAGGGCCGCCAGCAAGGCAAGCCGACAGCACAAGGCTCTATCTATCTGGAGATAAAGCGCCTGAGGTTGCTGAGCTTTTCGCGGGTTCGCTGCTTGAGGCTATTGTCCTTGATGCTGGTCCAAACTCAGCCTCGAGCCTCAAAATGGTCTATGCAGCCTGGACCAAAGGCAGTTCGGCGCTCCTGTTAAATGTTCGTGCACTGGCTAAGGCTTTAGAGGTAGAAGATGCGCTTCTCTCGGAATGGGAACGCTCCTTACCAGAGCTGAGCACAAAGTCAGAACGTGCAGCTTCAGCGGCAGCACCTAAAGCCTGGCGCTTTGCCGGAGAAATGAATGAGATTGCCAGTACCTTCGCCGCTGCAAGTTTGCCTGCGGGCTTTCATCAGGCGGCAGCGCAGGTCTATGAACGTCTCTCCGACTTTAAGAACCAAACATCCTCTGATGCTGATAAGGTCATAGGACATTTGCTTGAAAATAAATCCCATTAAAGGCACAGACCTCAAATGATAGTAGAGCAGCAAATGCTGGTTTGCACAAAGCATACCTGATACCGAGCCAGCTATATTTAAAGCAGTTCCTCGTTTTTTACGCGCCCCGCTCGGGATAAATTGTTGGGATAAAGCCAGCGATTTATCCGGAACTGGTATAAGCCTGAAAAAATCATAAGCCAGGCTACGGCACAGCTGACCCCAAAGCCGTACCGTAGCACTATGAAACACGCGCTCATCATTGGTGCAACAGGCGGTATCGGCAGTGCCACCGCAGCTGAACTCGCCCCACAGTATCACTTAACACTCGTTGGTCGTAACAGTGATAAACTTCGCGCCTTAAAAGCGAAGTATCATGCCAACGTCATTCCCACGGATGTCGCCCATGAACTCGAGATGCAGGCACTGTTTGAAGACATCGCAAACATTGACCTGCTGATATACAGCGCTGGGGACATCCAACCCGAACTCCTCAAACTGGTCAATGCCTTAGCAGTCCAGCGAGTTATGGATGCCAACCTGACCGGATTGATCCATACGCTTAAATACGCCGAGAAAAAGCTGAACGATCAGGCCAGGGTGTATGTACTGGGTGCCAGACCCGAACTTATCAGCTACCGAGGCTTTGCCGCCTATGCCGCCGCTAAAGCCGGTGTCAAGGCGGTGGTGGAGATTGCCGCTATTGAAATGAAGCGCAAGGCGAGCTTTACGCTGGTGCTTCCTAAAGCCGTGGCAACCGATTTTTGGCAAAACGTCGGTGCGCCACCCAAAGATGCCCTGCGACCTGAGGACGTCGCCAGAGCCATTCGGGACAGTCTCGAGCAGGAACCAGTGGCCGAGCTTAAAATCGGCTAGAGATGTACAGACCTGCGGTGCCTGCTAAACCTAGCTGGACATAACTGGTACGTACCAGTATACTGGTGTTACTGGCGAAAGGATGGCTCTGTGGCAGCAGCACACGTGACTTTAGGGATTGACCTCGGTGGGACAAACGTAAAACTTGGCGTTTTGCAAGGCAGGGAGCTGAGGCACGAGGCAAGTTTCCCCACTCACAGTTACCGACCTCGGGATGACGTCATGGCGGACCTATTTGCTGCCGCTACCGAGCTGTGCGCGAAAGCTACAGCTGAACATCTGGACATTGCTGCTGTCGGCATTGGTGTACCAGCAACCATCGACCAGGCCGCCGGACGAACGCTGATTATGCCGAACTTTGCCGAGGGCTGGCACGGCTTTAGCATTATCGAAGCGCTTCAGGAGGCAACAAAGCTGCCTGCTTATCTCATCAATGACGCTCGAGCCTTTGTTTACGCCGAAAGCCAGCTCGGCGCAGCACAACAGTTTCGGGATGTCTTTGGCATCATCCTGGGTACTGGCGTAGGGGGTGGGGCGGTCATCGGGCATCAGTTGCACTTTGGACGCGGTGGTCTGGCGGGTGAAATCGGGCATCATATCGTTGAACCTGAGGGGCTGCGCTGCGGCTGCGGCAGTATCGGTTGTCTGGAAACGGTCGCGTCTGCACCTGCGCTGGTGGCTGCGGTAACGCGCCCTTTTCTGCACGGGCGCTGTCCTGTGCTGCACAAGTCCACCCAGGGTGATCTGAACTTGATTAGCGCTCTGCGCGTGACTCAAGCCGCTCTGGCAGGTGACGTCAGCTGCCAGGAAGCGCTCAGTCGCATCGGGCGCTATCTGGGTATTGCTACCGCGAACATCATCACTACACTATCGCCGGAGTGCATCGTCATTGGTGGTGGCCTGGCTGGTGCGTACAATCTGCTGATACCTGCCATGCGGGAAGCCTGGCGCAGACATGCCTGTGTGGCAGGCGAGTTGTTACCGGATATAAGACCTGCAAAGCTCGAGCAACCCGGTATCATAGGCGCAGCACTCTATGCCAGACAGCAATGTCAGCAAAACTCAGAACGGAGCCATCATGACCTTTCCACAACTGGATGATGCCTTTCGCTTAAACAGGCTCACTTTAGCCGAGGGGCGCCTACGGCTTGTTATCGACACCGATACCTACAACGAGGTCGATGACCAGTTTGCCGTCGCCCACGCCCTGCTCTCCCCCGAACGCCTGGCGGTCGAGGCGCTCTATGCCGCCCCCTTTTTTAACCAGCGCTCGAGTGGCCCGAAAGACGGCATGGAAAAAAGTTATCAGGAGCTTCATACCCTGCTGGCACGTCTGGGAAGATCAGGTGACGCCGACAGACTCGTGTACCGGGGTTCCACCGATTACTTAGCAAACGCAACAACCCCGCAACGTAGTGCCGCTGCCGAAGACCTGGTTGAACGCGCCATGAGTAGCAGTGAGCCACTCTATGTCATGGCAATTGGCGCAATTACCAATGTAGCATCTGCCATTTTGCTCGAGCCGCGCATTATTGAGCGCATCGTGGTGGTGTGGTTGGCTGGTCACGCCTTTCACTGGCCTCATATCAGAGAGTTTAATCTGAAGCAGGATATTCACGCCTCGCAGCTCATCTTAAACTGCGGCGTGCCACTCGTTCTGATTCCCTGTTGGGGGGTGGCGTCGCATCTCATTTTGTCACAGGCAGAGCTCGAGTCCTTCGCCAAAGACTGGGGGAAGATAGGTGATTATCTGGTAGCGACCATCGCCAGCGCCCGTCATGAGCATGCTCAGCACAGCGCCTGGTCACGCATTATCTGGGACATCTCTGCTAGTGGCTACCTGCTTAACCCTGAGTGGGTACCTACCGAACTGCGTCCTAGCCCCATCGCGACTCAGGGACTAACCTGGAGTTTTGACGCCTCTCGGCATCTCATTCGCGCCGCTACCATGACCTGGCGCGACGGGATTTTTAGCGATTTGTTTAGCAAGCTGGCACAGCACTGTAAGGAAATATGAGAGCTGTTCGCGGTGATACCTATGGCTCATAAAGGAGGAAACATGCACAAAATAACGATGCTCGGTACCGGTCTCATTGGCATGTTCTACACTATGACCATTCATGGTGGGCGCAGCCGCGATAAGGTGTCAGTTGTCTACTCACGCAGCCAGGAGCGGGCAGAAGCGTTTGCCAAAGACTGGAACATTCCCGTCGTTACCACCGATATGGCTGAAGCAATCAATCACCCGGATACCAATGTGGTGGTAATTGGCCTGCCCAACCATCTGCACTTAGAGGCAGTCGAGCTGGCCGCCACAGCAGGCAAGGCAGTTCTCTGCACCAAACCACTGGGGCGCACCGCGGCAGAGGCCAGAGTGATGCTCGAGGCCGTTGAGCGTGCTGGCGTATTTCATGGCTACCTGGAAGACCTCTGTTATCCACCCAAAACCCTCAAAGCGCTAGAAAGCGTACGCCGAGGTGCGCTGGGTAAAGTCCTGTGGGCGCGCTCGCGTGAAACCCACCCCGGGCCACACAGCGACTGGTTCTGGGACAAAGAGATTTCAGGTGGTGGTGCAATTATCGACATGGGCTGTCACTGCATTGAAATCAGCCGCAACTACATCGGCAAGGACATTAAGCCTGTCGAGGTCATGTGCTGGGCAGATACACAGGTTCACCCTATAGAGGCTGAAGATAATGCTGTGGGGCTGGTCAAATATGCCAGCGGCGCTATTGGGCAATTTGAAGTGAGCTGGACTTTCAGGGGCGGTATGGATTTGCGCGACGAGGTTTCAGGCACCGAGGGCACCATCTGGAACAACCACTGGCTGCGCACCGGTTTTGAAATGTTCACGACCGGAGTCGGTGGCGCGTATGTTGCCGAGAAAGCCGAAAGTGACAAGGGTTGGCTCTTCCCTGTTGGTGATGAAGTCGCGGCGCTTGGCTACACCGAGATGTTTAGCGATATGTTCAATGCCATCGATGAAAAACGCCCGCCGATGGAAACGTTTTACGACGGCTATGTGGTGAACGCCATCATGGATGCAGCCTACAAGTCTGCTGAAAGCAAGCGCTGGGAGCCTGTCCTCCTGGACCTTTGGCGTGGACAGAATGAAGAAGATAGGCGCACGGGAGACTTCCATGAATATGACCAGGAGCACTGGCTCATCAAAGAAGAAAAAATGCCTGATGGCAGTACCAAAGTCATTCTAAAAGAAAAGGTTAGCGGCAAGGTTATTCAAAAATCAGTCTGAAACCTGACTATAATATACCAAGCCCGATAAATTGGTTAAAGATTTGGGTAGTGGTTCAACAGAGCCTGCTAATGTTTGGTTTGGAGATGTCTGATTCCCATGAACAAGGGGTTGCAACCCCTTGTTTGTACCAATGGCAGTTATGATTGAGCCACTACCAAGATTTGAAAAGTAATCCCCGCTTCCTACTGGCTCTGCTCGGGATAAACCCAAGGATTTATCCGGAACTGGTATTAGACCAAATCTGCCAGCAAGGTCGAGTCGAGTAACGAAGCTATTGTCAGGCTCGCTGAATGACACTGACACTTGCCCTTTAGGAGCCGACTCTTTTGCGCTATCATGGTGCGATATGCGGCTTAATCTCTTTGGCAATGTGCAGCTTGTGGGCAGCCGGTTCTCACGCCCAAAACCGCTACTTTTGCTGGCCTATGTGACTCTCGAGGGCTCACAGACCCGCAGCAAACTGGCAGAGCTGTTCTGGCGAGACGACACTGACGACAAAAAAGCACTGGCTAAAAAACTAGCTAAGCTCTCGGTGATCTTGGCACAGTTCAAAAAAGAAGGGGCGTCCGGAGTGCTTGAGGTCACGGGTAGCAGTGTCACCAGTACGGTGAGCTGCGATGTGCTGCACTTTATGACTGCCTGCGAAGCCGAGGATTTCACCACTGCCATCACCTACTACCTGGGTTCATTTTTGGCAGGGCTGGATCTGACAAAACTCGAGCTGTCGCCCGAGCTGGAAGAGTGGGTACTTGACAAGCGCGAACAGTATGCCAGCAGGGCCCAACTAGCTTTGCTTTACTTAGCTGAGGCTGAACACGCCGCAGGCAAGCTGAAACCTGCCAAAGACCTGGCGGAGCGGGCTTACCGCCTGGCTGACGCGCCTGAACCCGAACCCAGTACTCTCAACCGACTCAACCTTCTGCTGGCTGCCAGCGAGGTCGGCAAGGAAGTACAAAACGCGATGAGCAACAGCCTGGTCGAACTCGATGACACAAGCCGCCGCGTCTTTTTGGCACTGGCACTGCAAGATACGACTAACCTGACTATTGTGAGGAGCGCGCTAAAACTCAGCCTCAGTGAAACTGATCTTGCCCGAGAAACCCTGATTATGCACGGGTTGATTGACCCTGATACCCGTATCCTGGCACGCGACATGGCCCGCGACTGGCTGGCAACCCGTCCTACCGAGCGTGCGCCACTGCTTTTGGCCCTAGCCAGAAACACCCCAGCCGAACAAGCCTATGGGCTTTTTCGGAGTGTTCATGAACGTACCCAGGGCTTTGGCGGTCTTGGCGACCTGCCGCGTGCACGGGCGGCCTATTACCATGAGGCCAAGCGGCAGATGGACAAACTCGAGTACGCCCAGACCGCCATGATTCTGGCCGAGGCACGTGCGGTAGAGGCGCTACTTGAAACCGAAGCCCACAGTGAAAGCTATTTTCTCGAGGCGTATGCTTTGGAGCGCCAGGGACAGTACAAGGATGCACTTAAACTTTTAGACACACTCAGCACCGATAATCCTAATATCACCGCCCTGCGCAGCGTACTGCTGTGGCGCACCGGCAAGAGCGAAGACGCTCATCAGGCAGCAGAGGCTGCATTGGACAGCGGTCTGGACTGGCTCTGGGCGCGGGCGACTGCCAGTAACACGCTGGGCTACCTGGCCTATTCAGAAGATGATCTTCTGGACGCAGCAGCTTATTTCAAAAAGTCTGCCAGCCTCTTTCAGGCTGCCGGGGAAAAGCACCGCTGGGTAGGCAGTCTGACGAACTACGCCACCACCCTCGATGAAATCGTAGTGCAGGCAGAGATGAGTGGCAGCCCTGACTTACCTCTGCGCATTGCAGAAGTGCAAACGGCTTTTCAAGTCACCTTAGACGCGCTGGAAGAAGCAGGGGGGGATTCTCTGACCAAAGCTCGTATTTTGCTTAACCAGGGCATGTTCTGGGAAGGCCGCAGGAACTGGTCAGCAGCTGAAGAGAGCTACCAGCAGGCCGGACGACTGCTCGAGCAGCAACAGGCTTTGGATTTGCGTTCCCGCTTATCCCTCAATCTGGGGGTAGTCTATCTTCATCAGCAGCGGCAGCGCGAAGCCAGACAGCATTTTTCCAGAGCTGTGACCGATGCCGCCCAGGCTGGCGAATACACCATACAGGGTATGGCCCTGGCCAATCTGGCCTTTTTGGAAAATGATAGTGACAACATGGAGCTGGCACTGGAGTTGCTCGAGCAAAGTGGTGCACTGGAACACTACCAGGTCTTTGTACATGATTACGAGCAGGTCCTGGCCCATAACCTGGGGCAGGCTCTTCAGACAGGTAGCCAGCGGCAAACGGAACGCACCCTAAAGAAACTTGTCGTGTTTTACAAAAAACAACAGCGCTCAGAAGAAGCAAGCAAGGTCGAACATGCCCTGGCAGGTCTCAAACAGAACACCGACCTCTCCGCTCACGAACATTTGCTGCGCAACTTGATCAAACCTCTGGGGTCATTAGGTCCTTCAGATTCACTCTCGGCGTGATCGTGCCTTCAGGCGTTAAGACCTTGTTAAGACCCCCCATTTACACTTCTATCATAGAGGTCGTGTTGCCAGCCTGATATAGTGGGCGGTAACTAGGACAAGCGACCCACTATATCTATAAAGGAGGAAAGCGTGGTAAACAACGTGACGAAGACTTTAGGAGGCAATATGAAACACATCATGATGGGCTTAGGCTTGGC
Source organism: uncultured bacterium (assembly GCA_964655595.1). Classification (GTDB taxonomy): domain Bacteria; phylum Deinococcota; class Deinococci; order Deinococcales; family Trueperaceae; genus CAZZPQ01. The sequence continues at coordinate 9,406 of CAZZPQ010000014.1, read as the reverse complement.
AATCCTGCTAACCGCCTGTGGCAGTGGCATACAGGCTGACCCGGTAGCAGTGGAACTGACCACTCAGGCAGTCGTAAGTGGTGTTGCCTGGGGTGAACGGGTAGAGGTGAGTCACCCCACCATTCCGGCAAGTCCGGCTGCTACCCTTCAATACCGCATCGGCAACGGCCCTTGGCAGAGTACCGTAGCGGTCAGCCAGCAAGCCGGGCGCATCGTTTTTGACTTACCCGAGGTTTCAGGTATTCCTGACTTGCCATTAGCAGATACCACGCCCTACGCCATTTCTTTGGCTCAGTACACCTCGCCCCTAAGCAAGCAGCAAGTGAACCAGTACCGTAACCGTGGCGAGGTCAGGGTGCGGATCAAAATCGGTAACCAGAACCGCAATCTGCGTTACCGACCTTATGGCGCGGTTGAAGCGGGTGAAGTCACGCTGCTGGCCAATCTGCCCGCCGAGGCCTGCACCGCGTTTCTAGCCAGTCTGCCTCCAGCTTTTAGCCTGGTAGACAGCACTGCATCTGGCGGCTTGTGTTATGCCACCGTGGGTTTTGAGCACCGAGGCACTTCTGAAGCTATTGCGCTACTCGGTAATTTGAGTGCCCCAGGTCTGCTGATTGATAAAAACACCGTTCAGTCCTTTGACCCCAAAGGGGCCAGAGCCTTTGACCCAAGCTGCGATCAAATCCTCCAGTGGCTTGACCCTGCTGCTGACAGCGGCTATGTACTGCTGCCACCACCTGCCATACTAGCCAGCAGCAACGCTACGGCAGCGCACAATGCAGGCATCACTGGTGCAGGTGTAAACGTCACGGTCATCGGCGGTGGCTTTGGCAGTGATGATGAATTTGCCTGTGTAAATCAACAGGGTAATGTAGTCTTTGAAGGACATGATACCCATGTTGGTGCACTGATTGCGCTTATTGCGCCGGGGGCTAATATCCAGGCCAAAATCGTCTGTGATAAAAACGGTAACTGCCCCACTTCCGAACTCGTAAGGGCGTTGCTCGAGGTTAGGCAAGAGGCGCAGCAAACCCCCAGTGTTCCCCACATCATCAATTTAAGCCTGGGTGGGCCTTTGCCCAACAAAGTGCTCGAGCAGTCTCTTAAGAGCATCGAAGCCTTCATTCCAGTAATCAGCTCGAGCGGCAATGGCCCCTACGCACCGGCGCACTACCCGGCTTCATACTCATCCGGCACACTAAATCCGGGATCTCTTAGCAACGTCATCTCAGTGGCAGCCAGTGGCCTAACCGCTAACGGCTGGCAGATTGCAGGTTTTAACAGCCGCACCGCCGAGCTGGTTGCGCCCGGTGTCAACGCCTGCGTTCTCACCGCTACAGGTTTCCGCTGTGATCCTACCGCGCCCAGCGCACCAGATTATCTCGGTTTGACCGGCTCTTCCTGGGCAGCACCCATTGCCACAGGTGTGGCGGCGCTGTATTACCAGCACTCGAGCCAATCTTTAAGTCCCACCGCTATGCGCAGTTGCCTGACCAGCGCGGCGCAGCAAAGCCCCAACCTAAACCGCATGATCTGGTTTAGCCCGGCGGTGTGTCCCTGACACCGGTTCCGGATACATCCTTGGGATAAACCCAAGGATGTATCCCGAGTAGGGCGTTAGGAAGCGCGGATTGCTTTTTAAATCTTTAACCAAGTTATCGGGCTCGGTATAACATTATTGATGGACTGATAACCCTAATATGTTGATAACGGGCAGCTGTGGCTGCCCGTTATCAACATATTGCCTTGCGTCCACCCATAAAGCCTGATCAGGACGGCCGAAAGGCAATTCGGATGGGGTTCTGCAGGCCGGGGAAGGGGGGTCTTGCCAGGGTCGTCACCTTGCTGCCATCTGGTTCAAAGACGCTGATGAGGCTCGCACCTAGCTCGAGCACGTAGAGACGATTATAGGTCTCATCGAAGTAAAGTCCTGCTGGTTGACTGAGCCCGCTAATCGGGTTTGCCAACTCAACCTTGTTGCCTTCAGCATCAAAGGCTCGGACCGTCCCCTCAACTTCATTACTCACGTAGATTCGGTCAAGCCCTGGCGCGTAACTAATGCCCAGGTCATGGATTGATAAGCGCCAAGGATCCATCCCCGAAAAGTCTCCCTCTAAGGCGACCTGGTTGCCCCGGATATCAAAAGCCAACACTGTGTTGTAGTTAGGTGTCTGAACATCAGGAAGTCCAACAGTATTAAAGACAACTTGCGCCGTGACATAAATTCTGTCACGACTGGCGTCAAAGGCTACTGCGCCTGGATAGACTATTGCACCAGGTTCAAGCAGGGTGGCTCTGAAAGGAATGTTGAGACGGAAGCCATCAAGCGTCCAGGCTTCAATAATCGTCTCTCCAAAGTCACTATTAAAATTACCTACCAGGTACAAGCGGGCGTTATTGGGATCGTAGGTGATGTCCCTGGCACCGCTTGTTACAGAAAAGTTGTTACCCCCATGCGCGACAGGTTCAGCGGGTCGGCTGCCATCAGGGTTGTAAATGTCCACAAAAGTTACGCGACCAGCCTTTAAGATATAGAGCAGGTCATCTAGGCTGTTATAGGCGATACCGCGTGCACCAGATTGGGCAGAGGTTGAGACGCTCTCGTTCAGGCTTGCTCTCGTACCATCTGCGTAGTAACCAGTCAGCTCACCGCCTGGTGTTTGGTTGACCACATAAAAGTTAGCAAAGCCGTTGGGGCTACAGGTGGTGAGCGGATACTGGCTTAACTCACCAACTTTGACGATGTTGCCATGTAAGTCCTTGAGCGTATAGCCAATCGGCACAGATGAGGTCACAACCGTACTGCCCGTAAAAAAGTCAGCCGGGCGACCGTTGCGAATCATCTCCTGAACCCCCTCTTCACTACCACCCAATGTGACGACGGTAATTTCTGACTGCTGCAAAAGCTCTCGCTGCTCAGCTGTAACTCTGGCTGACGCGCCGCCAGCAAAGCTATTAAAACTAGCAGAGAGTGCGCCGCGCAGGTCGCTCATCGACGAGCTCGAGCTTGCCGAGAACATCATGATTTGTCCGTAAGTTACGCTGGCAACATAGACAGGTAGATTATTAGGCCCCATACGACCCAGCGCAATCTGCTCGTCTAGCTCAGCCTGGCTCAGTCCAGCAAAGAAGGCTGATGGGGTCGGCGGTTGATCGACGCTTACGGTAAAGGTACGAATCGTCGCGTTGGCAACGATGGTATTTTGCTCGCTGGTGGTGTTGTAGCTGAGTGACCCCTTGACCCGCGCACCCAGATACCGCGCAGAAAACCCCAGTTTAAGCGCCGCCTGTTCAAAGCTATAGGCCTCTTGCTGATTAAAAAATACACTCTGGGTGGTGGGGACTGTGTCCTGTACTGCCTGTGCCAATAGCCCCTGCACCGCCTGATTGACCGAGCTCTGCACGGGTGTCACCCCAAAGGCTGAGGTTTCGCTGGCGTAGAGCCCCTGAATCGAGATATTTAAGGGGGCGCGGTTTGATAGGGGTAACAGCAATGGGCTACCACTGACATAACTGGTCCCCTGAATAAGTGCGCCAGGCCAGAACACTTGCGGGTCGGTATTAAACATCACAACCTCTGCAGGTGCGTCGCTGATTTCGTAGGTGGTGGTGCTACAGACCTGAGTATTGCCGTAGTCAAACTCGGCGTCAGCAACTGCGCGGTCGTAGGCAGGTTCGGGTTCGGGAAAGTCTGGCAGTGTATTGAAATAGGCACTACCTGATGGACCGCCACCTGTGGTGCAGGCAGTTATAAGAAATGCGATGAGTAAACAAAGTCGATGAATTCTGAAGTGCATGGCATCCTCCTACAAAATATATGCGTGATTCGCATTAGAATGGAATATAGCTGGGTGCTATCAGTCAACTATCAGTAGCCTTGGCATGATTTATCAGAGCATAGGCAACGTCGGTATCCAGATTGCCCAGAGCGAGCTTGACCCTATCAGCATCTGATAGATGTTGACCCAAGGTCCAGACCTTGTTGAACGTCACACCACCAATTTGTTGTTGCACGACCTGAATATGCTGCGCGTACCGACACTGCTCAGCTTCAGACAAACTGGAATTGATGCGCTGCCGAACCGCATCAGCCGCTGACCACACTACTGTCGCACGCTCTGCTTGGCCAGTTTCCGTCAGGACGAGCGCCCTAAGTTCCAAGGCTTCAGCAATGCCGCGCGCATTATTTGAGTTGTAATGCAGCTCGAGGCTTTCCTGGCACAGCTTTTCAGCTTGCGCATAATCACACTCGAAGCACGCAATATGCCCAAGGTTCGCAAGCGCCTCAGCCTGACCCAGTTTATCTTCAAGTTGCACAAAGAGCTCCAGGGCCTCCAAGTGGAGGTTTTTAGCCTGGGCATAGTCCTTTTGTTCTCGAGCTAAATCACCCTGGATATTCCGCGTTATGGCAATGCCGACCCGGTTGTGAAATGCCTGGTGCAGCTCGAATGCCTGAGCGAGATACTGCTCCGCTTCAGACAGATGATCTATGCCCAGCAAAACCGAACCAAGATTGGTAAGCACTTGCGCTTCTCCCATCGGGTCTTTTGCTTCACGCTTAAGCGCTAAGGCCTCTTGCAGATAATCCAATGCCACGTCATAGTGTGCCAGTTCAATAGCGACCAGTGCCAGATTATTCAGCACCTGGGAAATGCCGTGTTGACCCTTTAAGGTACGAAAGATAGCCAGACTTTCTTCCTGAACTTTTTGTGCTGCTGGGTAATGTCCCTGGCAGCGCAAGGCATTGCCCAGATTGTTAAGAACATTTGCGATACCAAAATTGTCATTGAGCTTGCGAACGATGCCAAGGCTCTCTTCGAGTAAGTGCTGCGCTTCGGCATTGTCGCCATACCAGAATGCGACGATAGCCAGGTTGTTTAGCGCCATGGCGATGCCACGCTCATTGTTATATTTTCGCTGCAGCGCTAAACTTTCAAGCAGCAACTCACGTGCCTGTGCATACTCACCCTGTGTACGCAAAACCAGCCCAAGATTACTCAGCACCTGAGCCATATTTGGCTCTAGCCCCATCTGGCGGTAGCTACTGAGACTTTCTTCAAGACTCGCTCGAGCCCGCTTTAAGTTGCCTTGAAGGTGACTGATGTTTCCCAGCCCGTTAAGAGCGCTGGCTCTAAGCTCGGGGTAGGCTCCAGCGTTGGCTAAGGACAGCACTTTTGTAAGCCAGTCACAACCTTCTGTGTAGTAGCCCCGTATCTCCCAGTAGCGACTGAGTGCAGCAGCCAAACGCAGTGACAGCTGAGGATCTTCCTGATGTGTCCAATGAAGTGCAGCGCGGAAATTATTAAGCTCACGGTCGAGGTTGTCCAGGTAAGTCAGCTGCTTTGCTCCTGATAGATACTCAGCACTTTTCGCGGCAAGTTCAGCAAAATACTCAGCGTGACGCCGCTTAAAGGCGGCAAGCCGCTCCTGGTTTTCTGCCAGTTTTTCAAAGCTGAACTGCTGCACCACCACATGCCGCTCAAAACGCCCATCTTGTGTACGTTGCAACAAAGATTTATTGATCAGTGACAAAAGCGTGCGTAGTTTCGTACCGGTGACAACTTCAGCAGCATCCTTACTAAAACCACCACGAAAAACAGCTAGCGTTTTGAGTGCCTCTTGCTCACTATCTGAAAGCAGGGCCCACGAATGCTCAAAAACTGCCCGCATACTGCGGTGGCGTTCGCTGAGGTCCTTATGGCTGACTGCCAGTACATCAAGGTTACGAATGACCTCCTCGACAATGTCCTGAGGCCCTAGTAAGCGCAACCAGCTTGCAGCAAGCTCGAGCCCTAGTGGAAACCCCTGCACCAGTTGACAGAGCCTGATGACGGCAGCTTTGTTCTGTGCCGTGAGCGTAAAGTTCGGGTTGGCACGCCGTGCACTGCGCAAAAACAGCGTTACTGCGTCGTAGGCTTCTGGCGCTTCGGTGACAGTATCAGGATAATTCAAGCCACCAACGTCATAGATCAGCTCGGCATGAAAGTCGAGCGCTTCACGGCTGGTAACGACAGCCTTTGATGCAGCGGACGCCTCCAGGATGTCAATGATCAGGCTCGAGCCTGCAAGCAGATGCTCAAAGTTGTCAAAGACGAGTAGCATCTCTTTATCTTTTAGATAATTCAGAAGCTGTGATAGCGGTACTTGCTGTGGCGCTACCTCAAGCTTAAGTGCGTCAAGGACTGCCCTGGGGATATGACTGGCATCGCCGAGCGCGGCAAGTTCAATAAAGACCGCACCATCGTGAAATACCTGAGCCTGTTCACGGGCAAATGCTACTGCCAGTCGGCTTTTACCTGCGCCACCAAACCCCAGGAGGGTGAGTAGGCGCGTTTCAGCAAACAAGCGGCCGAGTTCGGCCAGCTCGAGCGTCCGCCCGATAAAGGGGGTCAGAAAGCTGGGAAAGTTGTGCAGTAGAGGTGAGGCTTTTTTGATGCTTGGCGCTTGGACTGGGGTCAAGTGCAAAAGTTCCTGAGTAGAGGCAAGTGGTTCCATATCCAGCTCTTGCCTAAGTTGCTTAGCAAAACCCTCATAGGCTTTGACAGCCAGGTCACGCTGGTTATCGCTGATGAGGCAGCGCAGATAAGCTTGCAGGATGTCTTCGGCTAGCGGGTCTTGCTTAAGAACGTCGCGCAGCAAGGTAGAGGCGTCTGAGTATTGGCTGTCGGCCTCGAGCTGTTCTGCATGCTTTAAGACCGCCTCACGCCAGGCGCTGTGCAGCGCTTCACGTTCCTGCATCAGCCAGTCTTCAAAGGTAAGTGCGTAGTCGGTTGCGACCCCATCAAGCAGTCTGCCTTGGTAGTGCCCCAGGGCTGTATGCCAGTTACCATCACCAAGCGCCTCACGAAACAGCCTTACATCCGTGTCAATCAGCCAGCGTACGCGCTTGTGCTCAGCCTCAAGGCCCTGCATCCAGCGCTGCTTTTTGCAGTGATAAAGAAGCTGGCTCAAGTTATGCCGCGCCGTGCGTTCGTCCTCATCGGGCCAGAAGAGGTGCAGCAGTTCATCGCGGGATGCCCAGTCTTCCTTGTACGCCAGATAGCTAGCGAGCAGCAAGGCCTGTTTAGGCGGGATGTCCATGGCGGCATCCTCCAATAGCAGCCTGGCCTGACCCAGCAGTTGTAAGCGCGACATTCGTCATTATAGACCAGTTTTCTCAGCAACACGGTGTAGGTGTCAGACATCACCTGTTGGGCTGTTCAGTCGAATGGATACAAAAACGGGTTTGGATGATGGTGGCAGCATTCGGGATGATATCAGCAAGATTTTTACTTCTAGGACTTTCTCAAAACCCCGCATTCAGTTTACCACTATCGGGCCTAACAAGGGGTTGCAACCCCTTGTTATCGGAGCAAGTACCATTTTTGAGAAAGTCCTTATACTGAGCCCAAAAAATCACTGCCGCTGATTATTCTCGTTCCACTCGCATTAATATCCTTGCATAAAGCAAGGATATTAACAGAATTGGTATTACTTCTTGTAGTTGGCGAAGTTTTCGTACATCATCTTTATTTCCTCATCGCTTAGTGCACGGTTAAAGGTCATGATTTCATCCATCAGACCGTTAAAGGGTGCATAGTGCCGCACGTCTGATCTGCGGTAGCCACCGTTGCCAAAGCGGGTGCGCTTGTCGCTATCTACAAAGTCACTGGAGAGGAATTTGCTTTGAAAGGGAACCGCCTCGACCTTCTGACCATTGACGAAGAGCCGGATGTTGTTTTCACCTGCACCTGCGCCGCCATACACCGCAGTAACCAGGGTCCAGACCCCCCGCGGAACAATATCGGCAGTGGCCAGAGGTGTCCATAAGGTATCAGCAGAGCTCGAGCCTGAGTTGGGCAGGCGCTGAAAAAACAGCATATTGCCATAAAAGGGGGAGTGTTTTATCTTGCCTAAAACAAAGTGACCTGCATTACTCAAGCGGCTGGTTTCGGCGGCAAAGATCTCAAGACCATCGCGATTTCTGGGGTTGACCCACATGCTGATGGTAAAGGGCGCAGTTGAATCAAAGACCGTGTCTTCATCGATAGCAGCAAAGTAGGCGTCCTGTCCATTTAGAGCAAACGCCTGTCCAAACCTGCCCGCACCATACTCGAGATTGTTTTGAAAGGTGCCGTTACCCCCCTCATCATCGGCATTACCTTCGCCTTGCCACCAGTGATCAGGCTGTGGCAGTGCAGCCCCTAGTGCTGTGCAGGTCTCAACGTCATACTCGGTGGTGTTACTGACCCGTGCCAGGCTGTTGTCACCAAGATTGCGGATATTAAACGAGATAGGCTCAACCTGATTAAGGGCAATTTCTGCCTCAAAGTAAGAGGCCAGGTTACCCTCGCGAATCAGGTTGACAACACCCGTATTGGGGCCACCAATCGCCAGAATCTCAATCTTGGCATTTTGCAGAGTTTCCTCGAGTTCAGCAGCAGCGTAACCATCCACCCCAACCCCTGGGGCATTGTAGGAGAACTCTAAAGCCGCCTCGATTTTCTTGCGTTCTTCAGACGAGGTAAACGAATACATCAGAATGCGCCCATAAGAGACGCTGGAAATATATAGCGGCAGGTTGCCACTGCCAATACCAAAGGCGCGCAAGTCCGCAGCACTGGTGCCTGCTGTAAAAAGGGCAGCCGGACTTTCGGGTAAATCGACCGAGATCGTAAAAAGTCGCTGGATAAAGTAGGCAGTGTAGGTGTATTCATTAGCGTCCCGTTCAAAATTCAGCGAGGCACTAGCGGACGATCCCAGATAGCGACCCTCGAGACCCAGTGCCAGCGTCGCCTGTGTGCCACTGAAACTCTCTACCGAGGTAAAGCGGCTGAACCCGGCGCCGACTGCCACATCACTTTCTATGGCATTGGCAATCAGTTGATTGATACCCTCTCGCACCGTGCTGGCTACGGGCTGTTCAATAATTGTACTGACCCCAGCGCGTACCCCCAGAACACCCCCACCCTCCACCGAAATGCCCAGTGGCGCACGCCTGCTTTTATCGAGTGCCAAGGGTCGCAGCGCGGCTGAGAGGTGAGACTCCCCATGCAGCAGTGCACCCGGCCAGATAACACCCGCATTCGGGTTCATCATGACAATCTGCTCGGGATTTTTGGTCATACTGTAACGCTCAACCCTGCAGCTATACACCTGATTGTCGGCAATTTTTTCTACGGGTTCCGTGGCAGGCGCAATGCGCTCACCATCATTCTCTTCCTGTTCAGGAGAGATTTCCTGCCAGGAAGGCAGGTTCTGAACAAAACGGCTAATGTCTGCCTCTACCGAACCTGAACCACCGCAAGCTACCAAGGTGAGCAGCAAGGTAAATAAACACCACTGACCTAAGGTCTTAAGCAATCGCAACACGATAATCCTCCTGTAAAGCCAGTCTGAACTAATCCGGGAAGATAACTGACTCTGT
>CAZZPQ010000013.1:24500-40510 GCA_964655595.1 uncultured bacterium | reverse complement strand
GCAGTAGCCACGCCTGTGTGATTTGAGAGAAAGGCAAGAGCTACAGGTATAAAGATGCTTGGTTTTATTGTGGAACTGCAATATCATACAGATAGTGTGCGTGAGGCTTTTACTTTAAACCCTTCTGAACGTACTCAGCCAATTCACTAATAGCAATTCGCTCCTGCTGCATGCTGTCGCGGTCACGCACTGTGACGGTATCTCTCAGGCTGGGGTCATCACCCTTACCAAGGGTGTCAAAGTCCACGGTGACGCAAAATGGCGTGCCGACCTCGTCGTGGCGGCGGTAAGCTTTACCGATATTGCCTGTATCTTCGTATAATACCCGACCGAGTCCCGTGCTTTGCAACTGGCGCTTGAGATTTTTTGCGACGCTGGTAATGTCTTCCTTATTGCGGGCTAAGGGTATTACGGCAACCTTGATCGGTGCGAGGTGTGGCTTGAGCTTGAGCAAGGTGCGCTCTGTACCGTTGTCAAGCTGCTCTTTGGTATAGGCTTCGGTCAGTACCGCCAGCACACCACGGTCAACCCCGGCTGAGGGTTCAATGACATAGGGGACGATGGGCTTGCCCGTATCGGGGTCGGCAATCGTCAGTTTAGCCGTGCTGTCTTTGTTGGCGTCAACGCGCGCCGTAAGCCCCAGGCTGTCCTGGTTTTTGCTGTGGGAGCCAAGGTCATAGTCGGTGCGGTTGGAGATTCCCTCGAGTTCCTCAAAGCCGTGGGGGAACTTATACAGGATATCTACGGTGGCTTTGGCATAGTGGGCCAGCTCGCTGGCTTCCTGCTCATAAGCGCGCAGGTTGTCACTCAAGAGCCCCTGTTCACGCCACCAGGCCAGGCGCGCTTCAACCCAGTCGCGGTGACTGACTTCGTCTGTGCCAGGTTGGACAAAGTATTCGATTTCCATCTGCTCGAACTCGCGCACCCGAAAGATAAAGTTGCGCGGCGTGATTTCATTCCTGAAGGCTTTACCAATTTGAGCCACACCAAAAGGTAGCTTGCGACTGGTAGCGTCCAGGATATTCTTGAAGTTTACAAAGATGCCTTGGGCGGTTTCAGGGCGCAGATAGCCGTAAGACTCCTCGTCTGCTACGGGACCAATACTGGTTTTAAACATCATATTAAAGGGGCGAGGCGCGGTCCAGTTGCCGGGCTTTTTACTATCGGGATCCATGACCTTGGTGTCTTTGAGCAGCTTTTCTGCTCGAGCTGGTTCAGCCATAAGCTGAGCGACAAGCTCATTTAAGCTGGCGTTAGCCAGCCCCAGACTGCTGCTAAGCTGCGTCAGCACATCTGGACTTTGATCTGCCAGAAGATGGTCCAGTCGGTAGCGCTTTTTGCTGTCACGGTTGTCGACCAGTGGATCGGTAAACGTCGCCTCATGCCCCGAGTAGCGCAGCACCAGCTTATTCATGAGGATGCTGGCATCAAGCCCTTCAATATCATCACGCTCGTAGACATTGGCTTTCCACCAGGCTGCTTTGAGGTTGTTTTTTAGCTCAACTCCCAAAGGACCATAATCATAGGTCCCCTGTAGGCCGCCGTAGATATCGGAGCCTTGAAAGATAAAGCCTCGGCGTTTACAGAGTGCGACAAGTTCTTCCATCGTCTGTGCTGGCATTGTTCCTCCTGCTGTCACCTACAAAAAAGTCCACAGGTGACAGTGCACCTGGGGACGAGTCATGACCCGCGGTTCCACCCCAGTTCCCCTGATGGGGCACTTTGACAGGCGTTACATAGACTCTGCTGCCCTTCACACCACATCACCATCAGGCTTGCACCGTTCCTGATTCGCTGGAGGTTTGTATGGTGGTACTCCTGCAGAGTAACGCAAGGGATATTGTGGCAGACCCGAGAAGAAAATACAAGAAGCATCAAACGGATGGTGCTATCAGCACAGATGGTTTCCGAAGTTGGAGGATTCAAGGGACTGAGGGGAATAGGGGGAGATAAGGGAAGGTAAGCTATCAGCTAAAAAGTGGAGGATACAGGAATGTATAGGCGCAGAGGGGTCGGGGAATAAAGGCAGGTGTAACTCGGCCTGGTACTTATTGCTCGGTACTTATTGCTGGGTACTCATTGCTCATTGCTGCCAGTTAAGCGTTTACCGCCCAACCACCAACATAAACGGTTTTTGCTCGTCTTAAACAGGCTATAGTGTAGTGCGATATGATTGAAGCTAACACCGCCAGACTCCTTATTTCCTGTCCTGACCGCTCCGGTATTGTCGCCGCTGTATCTCAGTTTCTTTATAGCCACGGCGCAAATATCCTGGACGCTGCCCAGCACTCCACTAACCCCAGTGGCGGCATGTTTTTTATGCGTATGGTCTTTCACCTAGAAGGGCTTGATGTTAGTCAGGCGCAGTTTGAGCGCGCCTTTTCTGAGGTTGTTGCCAGCAAGTTTGACATAAGCTGGCAAATGGCCTACACCGATAAGCGCAAGCAAACAGCTATTATGGTGTCTCGCTATGATCACTGCCTGCTCGAGCTCTTGTGGCGCTGGCGTAGCGGTGACCTGGCAACCGACATCAGCATGGTGATTTCCAATCATGATGACTTGCAAGCTGTAGTTGAAGCTTTTGGGATTCCCTTTCATCATCTGCCTGTCAGTAAAGACAACAAGCCAGAGCAGGAAAGTCAGGTGCTGGCCTTGCTTGAAAACCGCACAGACCTGGTGGTTCTGGCGCGATATATGCAGATACTGTCATCTGATTTTGTCAGTCACTATCCTGGGCGCATCATCAATATCCATCATTCTTTCTTACCTGCCTTTGTGGGTGCAAATCCCTACAAGCACGCCTACCAGCGTGGTGTAAAACTGATTGGTGCCACGGCGCACTATGTAACAGCAGACCTGGATGAAGGGCCGATTATCGAGCAGGATGTGCGGCGTGTCACGCACCGCTATGGGGTACAGGACTTAGTCCGCATTGGGCGAGAGATTGAGCGTACCGTGCTAGCCTCAGCTGTTCAGGCACATCTGGAAGACCGTATTCTGATTCATGAAAACAAGACGGTGGTTTTTGATTAGCTCTTTTGCAAAAGTCCAGCTGGATAACGATGTTGATCGGTCTAAAGGTTGCTTGATACTTTCGCAAGAAGTCAGATTTGCCAAAGCTACCCTGCCTGGTCCAGGCTACTCAGTGCTGACGCTACAAACAGGGGAGTCTAACAGGAATTATTCTAGCTGAAAATCCTAAGGCTGTTTGGGCAGATTGGGTTCTACTATCTGCCAAGCTGCCACCAGTTACAGCCATGAGTAAAAATTCCAGGTAGGCTTCTGTGACAATTGCGGCATAGGTTGTGAACAATAGCAAAACCGCTGTTAGGCCAAGCACTGCTACACCAAGTACATAAAAAGCAAAGTGGCCACGCATAGTCCATCTCCGAGTCAAGACCTGCGCCAGCGAGGCAAGCGCCAAAAGCGGCGGTCAAAAGCCACAAACAGGGTCATGATTTCCAGCCGTCCGGCAATCATGCTAAGACTTAACAAAATCCGGCTCAGTGGGTGCAGATTGCTGTAGTTCTCCATGGGGCCGATACCTGCCAGTCCTGGACCAACATTGCTTACACAGGCCAGCGCAGCAGTAAAGGCGGTCACAAAATCCGTGCCCAGCCACACCAACAGAAGCGTGTTAAAGGCCACAATAGAAGCAAAAATGGTGATAAAGGCAGCCACAGCTCGTAACACATCTTCGGGAATAGTCCGGTTGCCGATGCGCAGGGGAATAATGGCCCTGGGATGTAATACCCGACGAATCTCTCGCATGGTAGTTTGGTTGATAATAATCCAGCGGGCAATTTTGATGCCTCCTGCCGCGCTGCCGGCACTGCCACCAATGAACATGAGGGCGACCAAAATCCCCTGGGCGCGCTCAGACCACTGATTGTAGTCCACCGAGGCATAGCCCGTAGTGGTCAGGATGCTGACAGCTTGAAACATACTGTGCCGCAGAGCTTCGCTTACGGACTGGGTTTCGCTGAGAACCAGCGTTATAAGTAAGGTGGATATCCCAATAATCACTAGATAGGCACGCAACTCGTAGTCCCGCCACACATAGCGCAAGCGACCGCTGAAGGCGTTGACATAAAGAGCGAAGCTTACCCCTGCAAGGATCATGAAAACGGTTGCAACCCATTCCACCGTGGCACTGTAACTCACGAAGCTGTCTGCTCGGGGGCTGAAACCTGCCGCTGAAACAGTGGTAAAGGTGTGTGCCAGCCCGTCATACCAACTCATGCCAGCCAGACGGTAAGCCAGGAAGCAAAGGCTGGTGAGGCTTAGGTATACCCCCCCGATAGCCAGCGCAGTCTGGCGAATTTTGGGGGTTAGCTTATCCTCGGTGGGACCGGTCATCTCGGCAAAAAAGAGCTGTCGCCCAGCGATGGCAAGTTGTGGCAGAATGACGATAAACACAACGATGATGCCGATACCACCCAGCCACTGACTAAAAGCCCGATACATAAAGAGGCTGGCGGGAATATGCTCAAAGTTATCAATAATGGTCGCGCCTGTGGCAGTAAAGCCGCTGCTGGACTCAAAGAGTGCATTGACCCAACTAAGACCAGCATTCATGGCATAAGGCAGACTGCCAATACTGGTGACTAAGATCCAGAATAGTGAAATGCCAACAAGTGTTTCTCGTCTGGAAGGACGTGCTTCCTGTGACCCAAAGAGACGCAAAGGCAGACCCACTGTAGCAGCCAGCAGCGCCGCTGCCACAAAGCCCCACCAGGGTTCCTTGAGTAGCACAGCATAAACCAGGAAAATCAGGTTCATTGCGGCCAGCCCTAGTAAGCCCCAGCCCAATATATAGCTAGCGAAACGACCTCGCATTAACTCAGGACTCTCATAGGCTCACAGGCTGCTGTCCAGTTTTTTTTGCTCAACCCAGCGTTCAACAGCAGGGACATTGTCGGGTGTTGTGACAATAAATAGATGATCTGCGTGCTGGATACTGGTGTTGCCATCGGGAATAATCACCGTGTTTTTGCGCTGGATTGCACCTATCAGGCTTTGGGGGGGGGCACCCAGTTCACGAATCGGTCCTACTTTGGCCTGATACGGGTAGGTGACCTCCATGACCTCGGCGCGTCCTTCGATGCTGGCAAGATGCTCTACGGTATCCAGTTTGAGCCAGTTGAGGACTTCCTGTAAAGCTGCGGTGCGGGGCGTCAGGGCAATATCAATGCCAGCACGCTCAAACAGCAAGCGGTTACGTGTCCGTCCGACCCGTGTGATTATTTTGGGGATGTTGAAATTTTTAGCTAATAAACTGACCAGCAGGTTTTTGGCATCATCATTGGTTACAGCTACCAGCACATCGGCATCTTCAGCCCGTTCCTGCTCGAGCAGCTCAAGATCACTACCGTCCCCCTGCATGACCAGTGCTTTGGGTAACCACTCGGCCAGTTTAGCGCAGCGGGCCTCATCGTGCTCAATCAGGGTGAGGTTGACATTATCATGTTGTAACTGCTCAGCGACCATAAAGCCCACATTACCGCCACCTATAATCAGGATATTCAAGCTGCGCTTGCGTGGAGAGAATTTGCTTTCCAGACTGCGTATACTCTGTGCTGTACCCATGAAGACGACCTTGTCGTCAGGACACAGTACCGTTGTGCCGGTTGGAATGATAAAACCTTCACCCCGTATCGACCCTACCACCAAGACACTGTTTGGCAGTGTCACTTCTGCCAGCGGCTTGCCGATAAACGGATCACCTTGCTCGAGCCTGTATTCCACCATTTTCAGGCGTCTGCCAGCAAAGAAACTGCTATCCAGTGCTCTGGGGATGCGAATGATATCGACAATTTGATGGGCCAGTGTTCGCTGGGGCCAGAGCACGCGGTCAATCACCAGCCCAATTGTCTCCATAGCGCCATGGTCAGCAAAGGCGTCCATATAGCGCTGCCTAGTTACAAAAGCCATGGTTTCCTGTGCCCCAAGACCCTTGGCAGCCAGGCAGGAAAGCACGTTAATGTCATCATTGGTGGTGCAGGCAATAAAGGCTTTCGCTTTGGCAACCTCTGCCTTACGCAAATCTTCTGGATCAGCGCCATTACCACGTAAAAACTGCACGTCCATCGTTTCAAAAGCACGTTCACGCTCAGCATCGGTGTCGATAACCGTGACATTATGCGTTTTGTGCAGGGCTTCTGCGATGTTGGCCCCGATTTCGCCACCGCCTACAATCACTACATTCATAGAGCCAAGCATAGCTGAAAAAAAACAGCCTTGTTGTCAGAAGATGCATTAAAATCAGGATAGAATGCGAAGATGAGCGATACGCTAAATGAGCAAGTGGGTGTACTTACCCGTCGTGAAATTGAGGCGCGGATTCTTAAGCCTTTCCTGGCAGAAGTAGCGCAGGAAATGGGAGTGGACAAAGCCCATCAGCTTTTGCGCCAGGTGGTGATTCAGGAAGCGCAGGCTATTGGCAAGGCTATGCGTGAGCGAAGTGCTCATGATGACCTTGAGGCTTTTGCCGAACAGTGGGAACCCTGGTTTCGGGGTGGCGCACTGGAGATTGAAGAACTCGAGCACTCAGCGCGTCGCTGGCGCTTTAATGTAACGCGTTGCCGCTACGCCGAGCTGTACAAAGAACTTGGCATGGCAGACCTGGGCGCAGCACTCTCCTGTAACCGTGACGCTGCCTTGGTCGAGGGCTTTAGTGATGGTATCGGGTTTGAACGTTCCCAGACCATCATGCAAGGCGCTAGTCACTGCGACTTTCATTACTGGAAAAAAGACGAGTGACACCCTGGTGTCACTCGTTCAGCCTTGTTAATGGATTATTCTCTGGGTACACTGTCCTCAAAGCGTAGCATCGTGCCTTCTGGGGTCAGGAAGCCAATCGGTGACAGGACAATCTCCCAGGGCTGGTCAATAGCAGCCGCCTGCAATTTGCCGCAGTTGGGTGCGCAGGATGGAATGCTGTAGGGCTCAGCGGTGTCAAAACTCACCTGATAACCCACATCGGCTAGTGAAGCTATCGTTAGGCGGCTCAGCGGCATCGGTGTGCCAGCAGGCTCAGCAAAACCCGTCATCAGTTCATTGCCAAAGAGCCCTTCATCCCAGTGACCACAGCGGGTACCAGGCCCGAATTCATCCTCGACTGGCACATTGCCACTGCCACCCAGAGCCGTGTACTCGGCTCTAGCTGCAGCACCCGTAAAGCCTGGTGGCACGCTAAAGGCAGCTGCGTCGCGGCAGCTGGCTCCGGGTGGGTTCGTGGTGTAGGCAAGAAGATTAAAGCCCAGGCTAGGCACATCCCAGAATGTACCGATACCAAAGACATGTCCCATTTCGTGCAGGATGACACTCTCAAATGTACCTTCAGCCTCGAGCGCGGCAACGTCTGCCTCATCAAACTGCATGAAGCCTACAACGGGCAGATTTGTCCCATCCAGACGGATCAGGCAGGGACCAGCCTGTCCCAGGATACCGCCGGGACCGTCAATCGGGCCAATATTGGCAAAAATCAGAATGTCATCAATGACCCCCGAGAAACTTGGATGACCGGCGCCACAAAAATTGGCAGGTATTGGATCACTCGGTGCTACAGTGACTGAAGAGAGATTGCCTGTGATAACGTCTGACCAGCGGGCAGCAGACTGTTCAAACACCGCTCGGCGTGCGGGGGTAAAGCTGGTCCCTGCAAATACGAGTTGAATGTTGTAGTCACTCGCCACGCCTGCGGCACAGGACAGATTCACAGTAACAGGTAAAGCTGGCTGATTACTGGCATTTGAATTGATAGTGACAGTGCCGCTCAGATTCCCCTCTGTTCCTGGACAGGTTGCGCTAAGACCAACAGAAGCCGTTGCGCCTGGAGTGACCGTTCCAGTGCCACCCGCAGTCACACTAAGCCAGCTTTCAATACTGACAATGCTGTAGCTAAGGGGTGATTCGCCTGTATTGCCAAAGCTAAAACTACCGCTGGTACTCTGATTGATCCGAGTTTGTAAGGTTACAGGATTCGGGTTTGGCGCACTGATAACAGGTGCCTGACCCGGTTCGCAAGTCAGGTTAATAGCGACATTGACCGTAGCCTGATTGACCGCATTTGAACTGATGACAATGGTATCACTCAGCGTTCCGGAGTTCGCCGGACAGGTGGCTGTAAAACCAACCGAGACCGTTTCACCTGGTGATACCGTACCACTGGCATTTGACGTCAAGTTTAGCCAGTTCTGAGACTTGCTTGTGGTATACACCAAGGCGGCATTGCCGGAATTGCTGAAGCCAAAACTTCCACTGCTAGATTGATTGATTTGCACCTGCAAATTCACCGGATTCGGATTGACTGAGCTGATCGTGGCCTGCTGCTGCGGACAACCACTCAAGCCCATCAGCAGCAGGATGCCGATGCCAACAAGACTCTTCCAGAAGACGCCTTTCACGTTTACCTCCATTGTGAGCTGCCATATGCTTGTGAACATAGTAGATAGGGCAAGCAACTGTACGCGCCAGAATAGCAGTTTTCATAATAGGTTGTGATGCACTAACCCAGGTATGAATAATCGCACCTTGTACACATAGATGCTCCAAAATCTCATAGACTGTGGGGGTGGAAGGCTTGCTTATTGCTGAAGAACTCGGGCGCATCAGTGCACTATTGCCCAGCACACGTCTGAGCTGGCGTTTTCCAGATGCACATACCTTTGTGCTGCCCCTTAAACAGCAAAGCCTGAGCCTTTATAATCGACCACCTCAGCCACGTATTACCTTGGAGCACGGTATACCTGCTTTCACAAGCACCTACAGCGGCTTTCAGGACTTGCTGACAGCCAGAGCAACGGGTGAGTTGTTAAGTGTCAGCCAGGATAAGCTTGACCGCGTTATTCGCCTGCAGTTTGCTGCTACGGCTGGTTTTGTGCCCATGCCAGCTGTGAGCCTTGTCTTTGAACTTACGGGACGCAACTGTAATCTTATTTTGCTCGATGAAACTGGCAGGATTCTGGGAGCTGCACGCGATATTGGTCAGGATCGTAATCGCTTTCGTGAAGTGCGCAGTGGTTTGCGATATCAGCCACCACCACCTTACAGTAAGCAAGATCCGCGCTTGCTCAGCGAAGCCCAGCTCCAGCAGCAGTTGAAGGGCAAGCGAATTCGGGATTTGCGTGCTGTGCTGGATGGTATTGGTCCGCAACTCAGCAAGGCTCTGGCGCTGTATAGCGGCATCAGCCCCGAAAAACCTCTGGAAACCCCAGACTTTGACAAGCTAATCCCGGCGCTTCAGAGGCTGGTTGCTGAGCCAAATCGCATTGTCCAGGAAGCGCTAAAGTTGCCCAACCTGGCTGAACTTAGGGAACATGAAAAAAAGCAGCAACAACTCGAGCAACTCAGGCAAGCGCTTTTAAAGGAGCTTGCTATTTTGCAAAAACGTTTTGAAGATATCGAAAAAACCAGGCAGGCTGCTTTGCAGGCTGATAGCCTACGACTCGAGGCGGATTTGCTCATGGCTTATGCACATTCGGTTTCCAAAAACGCCTCTGGGGTGGATCTGCCTGATTTTGAGGGCAACATTCGGCATATCCAGCTTGACCCACAACTGAACGCCATAGCCAATGCCCAAAAGCTCTATGAGCGTGCCCGCAAGCGGCAGGCACGCCTGCTGCAGGCAGAAAGCCGTGAAGTGGAATTGCTTGTTGAAAAGTCCAGACTGGCAGACTACCTGAAGTCTCTGGAGGAGCTACCAGAAACCACTCTGCAGCATTTAATGGACACTTATCTGCCTAAAGTTCGCCAACAGGAGCGGAGTCAGCCAGGTATCCGCTATCAGGGGCCTCATGGCTATCAGATTATTGTCGGACGTAACTCGAGAGAGAACGACGTTGTAACCTTCAAGCTTGCCCGCAGCCGAGATGTCTGGCTGCATGCTCAGGGTTACAGTGGCTCACACGTCATCATTCAGGCAGACAGTAAAGAAATACCCTTTGAGACCATTCTCTTTGCCGCACAACTGGCTGCTGCTTACTCAAAAGCGGGTCAGTCTGATAATGTACCCGTGGACTATAGCCTGCGAAAGCATGTATGGAAACCAAAAGGCGCAGCGCCTGGCGCAGTTCACTACAGCCAACAGAAGACGGTTTATGTGCGTCCCAGTCGCCGCCCATCAGAGTCCTGAGTGCGGGCTTGCCGCAGGATTAGTTCCCGCTGGCATTGCACAAAAAGTTCGTAGTCATCAAAATTGGCCTGTTGCTGGGCTATCAGCGTTTCCTGATGCCGGATGATGGAGCGGATGCCCATACTACTGAGTTTGCTGATATTCATCTCTCTCATGTTGTCAGTATGTCCTTAAGGGTCTGAACAAGACCTGAACGACCATCACCAGTCCTTGTGGCGGTCTCTGTGGACTACATAAGCTAGTCCCAGAGATAGGAATGTTGCAACTACGCTCGTACCTCCATATGACACCAGTGGCAGGGTGATGCCAGTGACCGGGGCGAGTCCCAGCGATACACCGATATTCAAAATAACCTGAAAGCCCACATGGCACAGTGCGCCCACAATGATGAACTGATCCCGCTCATACGGGCATTCGGCTGCCATGGAGACCAAGCGCCAAAACAAAAAAACGTATAGAAGCATCAGGCTTACTGAAGCAATAAAGCCACCTTCTTCTGCCAGAACCGGAAAGATAAAATCTGCGTACTGATAGGGAATAAAGCCAAACTGGGACTGCGTTCCCTGTTTGTAACCCTTGCCCAGGAGCCCGCCTGAGCCTATGGCGATGCGCGACTGAATCACCTGATAGCCACTACCCTGTGGGTCAGCCTCCGGATTGAGAAAACTGATAACCCTGGTTTTCTGATGAGGCTTTAGATTCGGCCAAATGACGGTGGGTGCAGCGACTCCCACAAGTACCGATACAATCACTATATGTTGCCAGGGAATACCCCTCACAAGTAACATACCTACCAAAATGGCAGCGATAATCATCGCACCACCCAAATCAGGCTCCATAAAAACCAGAGCAAAGGGTAAAACTGCCAGGAAACCTGGGCGCAGATAGGAAAAGACAGACCGGATGGGGCGTTCATGCAGACTAAGTGCCAAGGCTAGCATAATAGGTACATTGGCAAACTCTGAGGCTTGAAAAGCAGGTAAAGGACCTAGTTTCAACCATGACTGAGCCCCATTGATCTCGAGGCCAAAGAGGCGCGTCAGCACTAATAGGGCAATACTGAACCAGTAGGCTGGATAAGCGATATTCAGAAGGCGATTTCGTCCCACAAGCAACATACTGGCAAAAGCCAACATGCCAAGTACAGCAAAGCCTAGCTGCCGCGCCACAAAGCCACCCTCGGGTGCTGCTGTACTGAGGGTCAGTACACCAGCCGCCAACAGCAACATAACGACTACGGGAAGGCTTAGCTCATGCCGTACCATGCTTTAGGCTAGCAAGTCTGGCTGATACTGTGGTGAACTGACTCACGCAATTCCCCAAAATGGGGTATTGTCAAGCTTTTCACAAGGACCAGCATCAGATGGTATTTCCACCAGGCAGCTATAAGGGACTCTTCTATTCGTGCCAGCGCAGGCTGACACCCATGGCACTTAGACATAAACTGCATTCCTTTTGCTGCCTAAGCACCATTGGTTTTTACTGTAAAGCTATGGATATTAGGTTTGTAGGTGAAATAGTCTCAGTAATACCGAGCCCAATTAATTGATTACAGATTTGAAGGGCAATCCCGGCTTCCTAAAGCTCTGCTCAGGATAAATCATAGAAATATTCGTCATACTGAGCCTTCAATTGCATATCGTTTACAGAGAA
This sequence comes from uncultured bacterium, assembly GCA_964655595.1. Classification (GTDB taxonomy): domain Bacteria; phylum Deinococcota; class Deinococci; order Deinococcales; family Trueperaceae; genus CAZZPQ01. The sequence continues at coordinate 28,722 of CAZZPQ010000013.1, read as the reverse complement.
GTCAGACATGCGCTTGGATAACCTGCGAAGTATCTCGCAAAGAGATGCTTCGTAAGGTAGGGTTTAACTATCTGAATCCCTGGCAAAGTATTCGGACAGTGACTCAACATGACCCATGGGATGAAAACCTGCTTAATACCAATTCCGGTTATTTCTTAAGGAAACAACCGGAGCGTAGCGAGATGAATCGGTATACGCTGCAAAGCCAGGCATGATTTTTGCTTCTGTGATTTACTGAGTCTGACAGCTTTCTTGAAGGCAGCTATGCCAGAAGACTACTGCAAAGTCGAACATAAAAAATTGGGATTTCGAGAAAAAAAGAAGCGCTCTTTAAGCGCTGTTAACAAGTAGTATAGAGTATTATGCATTATTCGTCAATAGTATGCAATAAGGGGTCCAAATAAAGCCCTTAAGCAGCTCTTTCTTTTAGTAGACTCCTTGCGAAAGTAGCAACTAGGCAAACTTGAGACCTATATAAATCGTTAGCCAACTGGCCTTGTATAAAAGGCTTGGTGTTACGATAAGCCTATCAAGGCTGTGACTTCAAGCCTTTGAAATGTTGAGTGCTGCCGCTCTGATATCTTCATGGTGAGTTTCTAGCAGGTCACGCTGTTCAGGCCAGAACAGTGATGGCAAGTCATCCAGCAAAAACCAGTGCGGTTTAGCATGACGTTCGCTTTCACTTGGCATAACATCAATCTCATCTGTGAAAAATAAAAAGTAGTGAGTGATGAGCCAACGTGTCTTGACAAAATTAAACCGCTCGCAAACTGCTAGCTTTTTAATATAGTGCAGGTGCTTAAAGCCTGCTTCCTCCTCGATTTCCCGACAGGCACCCTCGAGTAGACTTTCTCCTGCATCCACACCACCTTTGGGCAGGATGTAGTCCGGCTGGCCTTTGTCCCTGGCCAGGGCTACCAGACACTTCCCTTCAGCAACGCGCACGACGACTCCCCCGGCATTGATGCGTTCGGGCACATTCTCAGGCTTTTGATACCAAGTTTTATCAATTAGTCCAGACATTGTCGTCTACAGTAACAATTTTATCTGCATCATGAATTAAGCTAATATACTTTCTCCCAGGATTTCCGCTAAAAATGTGCTGACTAAGCAAACCGCTGGCTGAAACGTCGGTAGCGCTCCAGCATTTCCAACGCCTGACCATTATCAATCAGCGACCCAGCTAGTTTAGCTCCTTCGGCGATGCTATGGGCTTTGTCCATCAGATAAAGCGCTGCACCAGCATTTAGCAGCACGATATCCCGCTTTGCTCCCCTAATCTCGCCTGCTAACAGGCATTCGATAGTGCGGGCATTGTCTTCCGGTGTGGATCCATAAATATCCTGGATGGGATAGCGTCCTAGTCCTACATCTTCAGGACTGAGATGGTAACTTGTGATGTTGCCATCCTGAAGTTCGCTTACACGGTTGATGGTAGAAACGCTGAGTTCATCCAGGGGATCGCCGTAAACGACCAGCGCTCGCTTGACACCTAGCCCTGCCAGCACCTCTGCCAGCTTTTCAGTGAGCTGCGGGTCAAAAACCCCCATCAGTTGTCGGTCGGCTGAAGCAGGATTGGTCAGTGGGCCAATCGAGTTAAAGATGGTGCGTGCCTGAATGTCCGCGCGAATCGGTGCGACAAAGCGCATGGCCGGATGATGAGTGCGGGCGTACATAAAGGCGATACCCACTTCGTGGATACTCGCTGCCAGCTGTTCTGGAGTCAGCTCCAGATTGATGCCGAGTGCTTCTAGGACATCTGCCGCACCAGACTTGCGGGTGACACCGCGGTTGCCGTGCTTGGCAATCTTTGTGCCGCTCGCTGCTACCACAAACATCGTTGCGGTACTGATATTAAAAGTATTAATGCCGGTGCCACCCGTGCCTACAATATCGAGCAGCGGCTCGTCCAGCTTTATCGCTACTTTAATAGCACGTTCGCGCATTGCTTCAGCAAAACCAACAATTTCATCTACTGTTTCGCCACGCATTCTAAGCGCTGCCAAAAGCGCTGCCGCCTGCATTTGCGAAAGTTTGCCGTCCATCAAGTGACCGATAACCTCTTTGGCTTCGCTGCGGCTTAGGGTTTTGCCATCAAAAATGTCATTCAGAATTGCTGCAATCGATAATTCAGCCATGACGTTTTAGTTCCTCCTTTGCGCCTTCAAAATATGCCCGTTCATAAACAAACCACTCAGGATACAGACGCCCCAGTAGCCAGGCGCATGCTGGACTAAAGCTAACCTGTTTGATGGCTATAAGTAAAGGATGGATACCCAACCGAAAGGCGAGTTCCGGGTAGCGGTGGGCAACAATCACAGCATTGCGCCCAGCACTGCGCGCCTTATCAGGCTGATAGCCTCGCATGGGATTTGGCCCCATATGACGTACGGTGGAATCAGCTACGTGACAAAAGGGGAGACCCTGCTGATAGAGTTGGTAGCCGAAAACCACGTCTTCATGACCGTAGCCTTTCAGACGTTCATCAAAACCACCAACGGCCATAAATGCCGTTTTGGGTACGCTCGAGTTCGCGCCGTTGAGATTCCAGTAGTTTACACGCCGTGGCTGCCAGCATTCGCGCTTGTCGCCATCTTCAAATACCAGACTTCCGATAGTGACACAGGGGGTCTGTTGCGCACGCAAATGATGCTCAAGGGTATCCGCTGCCAACAAGCAGTCATCATCCGAAAAGTAGAGAATAGATCCAGTGGCGAGTTTGGCGCAAGCATTTCTGGCAATACTGACCGGTTGCTGCTCAGAAAACTCGAGCAGTCTTAGCTCAAAGGGTAGCCGTAGTGCTTCGAGCGCTGCCCTTGAACCGTCCATATCATGATTGATACAGACGACCCACTCAAACTGCTCAGGAGGCAGCGTCTGCTTACAGAGTGAGGTCGCCTTTTGAAGCAGCAGTTCGCGGCGCTTGTGAGTTACGGTGATGACACTGAGCTTTGACAAGGAGGCTGCCTTATCCTTTGGTATCGATAAAATCTTCTGCCGTCATGTTATACCAATACCATTAATATCCTTGCATAAAGCAAGGATATTAATGCGAGTGGAACGAGAAGAATCAGCGGCAGTGAATTTTTTAAAGACAAGGGAATTATCGGGCTCAGTATTAAGAGCTCTTCTTTGGGACAAAGCACAGCCTCGACAAGTTCAGAAAAAGTCGTCGGTTTCATAGGCTTATAGTGTAGCGGATAGCGCAGCACTCGCTTGCTCAGGCATCCTGCTTTAAGCGCTTGCACAAGTTCAGACTGGCTCTCTGGGGCAAGACCTCTTGAAGTCTGGCTATAAAAGTATAGGGCTCTTTAAAGTGACCCACGAAAAAACTCCAGCGCTTGGCTTTGCCTGAGTCCGGCAGGTACTCGAGTGAAGCGACATAGCCGTTCAGCGGATTCCAAACCACCACTAGCCGTTCGATATTGCTGTAGGGAATTACAGTTTTAGTCAGGCGATCAATCTCCAAAGCCGAATCGGTAAATGTGACCTTGGTACGCCACCACAGGATAACAAGTACAAAAATCAGGATATCTAAAAAAGTAAAGACCTCGATGCCACCGCGCATGCGCACGTCCACGATAAACGACCCGGTAGCCAGCAGCAAAATTGCTGTGGAAACGATCCAACCTCGCAGACTGTTGCCAGTGAATACCGTCATAGCCTAAAGGATATCGATAAAGTTCTGCAGCATTGGCTTGCCTGCCAGGGTCAGGATGCTCTCTGGGTGAAACTGCACCCCCCAGATGGGGTAGTCGCGGTGATGGAGCCCCATGATGATGTCTTCGCCGTCGTCAGTGACCCAGGCGTTGGCGATGAGTTCAGCGGGCAAATCCCTGACAATCAGCGAATGGTAGCGGGTAGCAGTAAGGTCTGGCTCGAGCCCTTTAAACATCGCTGTACCATCATGGCGGATGGTGCTGGTTTTGCCGTGCATGATTTTGTTCGCCCTGGTAACCGTCGCCCCAAAAGCCGCGCCGATACTCTGATGCCCTAAACACACTCCAAAGATGGGGATGTCCTTACCGTACTGCTGGATTACCTCAATGGAATGTCCTGCCTCAGTGGGTGTGCAGGGGCCGGGGGAGACCACGATGCCATCTGGCTCTAGCGCAGCAATATCATTAAGGTCAAACTGGTCGTTGCGCCAAATCGTTTGCTCAACGTTAAGCTCACCAAGATACTGCACCAGGTTATAGGTGAATGAGTCGTAGTTATCGAT
>CAZZPQ010000013.1:0-24400 GCA_964655595.1 uncultured bacterium | reverse complement strand
TAAGCTCACCAAGATACTGCACCAGGTTATAGGTGAATGAGTCGTAGTTATCGATGACCAAAATGGTTTTCATGGCGTCCTTTCTGATAAGTCATCCCGCTTTTGGGCCACCATCAGGATATGGCTGCCCGTATCCAGATTGCCAGGTTCAGCGCAGATATCGAGTTCCCAGGCGAGGATTTGTTCCCAGTGAGCGCTCTGACGCTGCGCGCGCATCAGACCGTCACGCGGTAGGGTGAGGCAGTTACAAGCTGAGGCTGCAACCACTCGACTGTCGGCACGCTCGAGTAACTCCTGGAGTTCCGAGGCACGGTAAAGCTTCATGGGTTGACCATTGGTCAGATGGCTACTCAGGATGCCATCTTTCAAAACTCGGGATACCACCGCTGGATAGTCGGGGATGTCTGTGATTGCCGGGTAGCCCATCCGTGTCGCGCCGATGAGTGACATGACGCTGAGCAGTAAGAAACCACCAGGTTTAACCACCCTTAAGAGTTCTCTGATAGCAGTTTCTCCCTGGTCGATGGTGTAGCTAACTGGTCCACCATAACAGACCACCACGTCAAACTGATTGTCTGTAAAATCAACCAGACTGGTAATATCTAGAATCTGACGAGATACAATCTGGCTTTCATAGCCAGCTTCTGTGACATAGCGTTTGTTTAACGCCAGTTGACCTGCTGAAATGTCTCCAACCACAACCTGTGCACCTAAGCGCGCAAGTTCAATGGTAAAGCGCCCTGGTCCTGCGCCAGCCTCGAGCACCTGCTGCCCTCTTCTGACATACTTGCCTAGATAATGCTTGTGAATGTGCAGAGATACTTCCTGGTCAGGATTGCGTTCAAGCCGCCCCCATTCCTGCTCACCATAGGTATCAAAAAACTGAGCGATATAGGTCGCGTCATAGCGGGTCATGCCAGCCCCTCAGTCGCCATTTCTACTGCCCGGCGGACGGCGGCAAGTTTGTTGAGCGTCTCCTGATACTCAAACTCCGGGTCGCTGTCTGCTACCACCCCGCCCCCGGCCTGCAAGTGAATTTTCCCCCCGGTAATCACCGCAGTGCGCAGCGTTAGCGCCATATCCATTGTGCCACTGGCGCTCACATAGCCAAAAGCGCCTGCGTAGGGGCCACGGCGTACGGGCTCGAGTTCATCAATAATCTCCATCGCCCGAATCTTGGGCGCGCCAGAGGCCGTACCCATCGGCAGCGTGCTGGCGAGCGCGTCTAAGGGCGTTTTGTCCTCGCGCAGTTCGCCCTGTACAGTACTGACAATGTGCATCACATGGCTATAGCGCTCGATGCGCATAAGGTCCGTGACCTTGACCGTGCCGTAGCTGCACACCCTGCCCAGGTCGTTGCGCCCTAAGTCAACCAGCATCACGTGCTCAGCCCGCTCTTTTTCGTCGGCGAGCAGTTCCTTGGCGAGGGCGTCGTCTTCTTCTGGAGTTGCGCCACGCTTGCGCGTGCCAGCAATCGGCAAGGTTTCAACCATGTGCCCGTCGCTGCGCACCAGACTCTCGGGGCTGCCAGCAACCAGCGTGACCGGCCCCAGATCGAGGTAGCCCAGATAGGGGCTGGGGTTAATGACGCGAAGCGCCCGGTAGATAGCAAAAGGATGCGCCCCAAGCTCGGCACTGAGGCGCTGGCTGGGAACGACCTGAAAGATGTCCCCAGCATGAATGTAATCTACAGCCCGCACCACAGCCTGCATATAGCTTTCCTTGCTAAAATTGGCGCTAAACTCGGTGCGCCGCCCTGCCCTGTCACCAGGAACCCCTGGCAAGGGACCGCGCAGGCGCCGATAGGTTGCCTCAACCACCTGCTCAGCTCTGGCTTCGTCAGCAGCGTCACCCACCACTGCCGCCGCCACAATAAAGAGCCGCCTTTTAAGATGGTCAAAAATTACCAGCGCCTCAGGTTCGATAAAGAGCAGGTCGGGGACACCTAGTTCATCGGGGTTATTGTCAGGTAGTTTTTCGTACTGCCGGATCAGGTCATAGCTGGCGTAGCCGACCGAGCCTGCCCAGAAGTCAGGGAGCTTGGGATCAGCTTGTGTAGCCTTGACTGTGTGTGCCCACAGTACCTCAAGAGGATTGTCAGTTTTAAAAGTGCTGACACCGTCACTGGTCGTCACTGTTACCTGATTGCCACGCGCCTCAATGCGGCGGCGCTCACCTGTGCCGATAAAGGAGTAGCGGGCAATCCGCTCTCCTTGTTCGACACTCTCCAAGAGAAAACTGGGGTGTCCGGCAATTTTGAGATAAGCGGTGAGTGGCGTTTCTAAGTCGGCAAGAACTTCTTTATAGATGGGCTTAATTGTCACAGAAGACATACTGGACATCATACAACCTCGGCTTTCTGAATGCTTGGGGGTTTAGGGCTACTTTATTCAGCTGTGAAGCTGCGCCATCGCCCCAGGGCACCTGTCCAGAAGAAGAGGTTATGCATCTGCCAAGGATACACTATAAGGGTCTAAGCCACAAGAGTGTTTGTAGTTTTTTCTAGCAACGGGATATTCACTACACTGCTACCGAGTTTCAAAGTGACTCATGCTGTTATATGATGAATTACACTGTGACCATGAAAGCGGTTTCAGTAGGTCCCTCAGTCATTCATGGACTTGGTGTCTTTACAACACGCTTATTTCAACTGGAAGAAACGGTCATGGTGCTGGATGACAGTAGAGTCGTTGATGCTCGGCATCCACTTCGTGAAACGCTTGGAGAATATCCTTATCACTGCGATTATCTAGCAGGGGGTCTGACCGTTCTGATGCCCCTTCCCGAACGGCATATTAACCACAGCTGTGAACCCAACACCTTTGTCAAGACTCGAGCCGGCAAGCGGCATGTGCTTGCGCTTAAAGACATTCGGGCAGGTGAAGAAATCACCTATGACTATCTGATTAATTGCCACGGCGGTGAGGTCTGGCAGTGTTCCTGCGGCGCGCCAGGCTGTCGCGACATCATTCCCTCGAGTTTTTTCGATCTTCCTGGGAGCGACCAGCTCAGGCTGCTGCCCTTGCTGGATGACTGGTTCACACAAGAATACTTGGGGCGCATAGAGCAGCTTTTACTTAGCCAAACTGCATCCTGATGACATCACCAGAGCCTATCGAGATTGATAGCTACCGTGCAGGCGACCATTTGGCAATCCGTGCTGTGCCGCAAGGCGTTGGTTGGGAAGCGCACTATTTTTACCAGATGCCGCGCCATTACAGCGACACTCTGGATGACGTGACCTATCAGAAGTTTTTTGATCAATCCTGATATCTGTACACACCGTAAGGCTCGAGCAGGACGGCTTTACCTGTAATCTCGAGTGTCACTGGGTTGCTGTTAAAGTTAAGCAGTGTTGTCAAAGTACCGCGTTTGATACGTCTGACACCTTCAGGTAAAAGCTTAAGCTCAAAATCCAGCCTACTGAGGATATGCTGAAAAATTGCTGCATGGGTGAGGTCATCCCCCCACATGCCTAGCGTGTAGCAGTGTCCCTTGCCGGCGTCGTTGCGTGTGATAGCAGGCGCTTTTGGGTAAGCGTGGCACTGATAGTGCGCCAGCACCATAGCGCGAGTGGGCTCGAGCAAATCAGCCCAGGTGTGGTAGTTCAGGCAGTGCTCGTCAAACTTTAGCGTCTCGGTAATGCCAGGGCGCAGCGCATCGACCCGACTGATGGTGACGCCCATAAGGTCTGTAAGGGGACCAGGGGCCGGGGTCTGTGCGACGTTACTCATCGTCTTAAAACCGCTGCGTGGTCCCATAATCAGCGTGCCACCTGCAGAAACATAGCTGCTGAGCTGGGTTGCCAGAGCGTCATCGACCAGATGGAGCGCTGGTGCAAAGACGGCCGTATAACCGGTAAGATCGCTGCGTGAGGGAATCACCTGCACATTGAGTCCAAAGTTGCGCAGTACCCCGTAGTAACTGACCAGGAGCGCCCAGTAGTCCCAACCCTCGGCGTGTCGTTGCAGGTTAGTCGCCCACAGGCTATCGTAGTCAAAAAGCAAGGCGATATCGGCTTGAATCTCGGTTCCAAAGGAGAGGTTCAGCTCTGTAAGTTCTCCGGCGACTTGCCGCGCCTCAGTTGTTGCCTGGTCGGGGCTGCCGTCATGTCGATTGAGCCCGGCGTGCATTAGCTCCTGCGCGCCAACAGCCGCCCGCCAGCGGAAGTAGCTCACCACATCGGCCCCATGAGCAAAAGCCTGATGCGTCCAGAGACGTACCACGCCCGGAGCGGGAATGGGGTTGCTTGGTGCCCAGTTGACCTGACCAGGTTGCTGCTCAATTACCCAGAAGGCTTTGGTTTTAGCACCGTAGTAAAGGTCGTGCATGAAGCTGATGAGATCAGGATGACCGCTGCGCAGGTAGCGCGCTTTAACGTCGGCAGGCAAAGGGCTTTGCTCGAGCATTCCCAAAGGGTAGGAGTCCCAGGTCAGAATGTCCAGGTCGTTGGCTAAGTCAAAGGCATTTAAATCGCTGAAGTAAAGCATGACATTATGGGTAACGGGTTTATCGGAATACGCTCGCAGAATGTCGGCTTGTAGCTTGTTGTAAGCCACCGCTGAATCTGAAGAGAAGCGGTAGAAGTCGAGACTATGGCTGGGGTTAGCCTCGGTCACAGTGAGATTGGGGAGATCAATCTCCTCAAAATTGCGGTACTCCATGCTCCAAAAGACGTTCCACCAGGCTTCATTCAGGGCCTCGACTGTGCCGTATTTCTTGTGCAACCAGACCCGAAAAGCTGTTTCGCAGTTGCTGCAATAACAGCGGATGGTATCGTGGCAGCCATACTCGTTATCGGTCTGCCAGGCTCCGAGCGCCTGATGCTTGCTGTAGCGTTCAGCCAGCAGTGTGACAATGCGTTTGGTCTCCTCCTGATAGCTTGCCGAGTTAAAACAGTAGTGACGCCTCGAGCCAAACTTGCGCAGCCGCCCCTGCGCGTCAATCTGCAAGACATCATCATACTTGTCAATCAGCCACTTGGGTGGGGTGGCAGTGGGCGTGCCTAACATAACCTGTAAGCCAGCCCCGCCCAGTGTATCCAGCGCCCTATCCAGCCAGTCAAAAGTCAGCTTGCCTGGCAGGGGTTCTAAGCGACTCCAGGCAAATTCACCAATGCGCACCCAGCTAAGCCCCAGCTCCTGCATGCGCGCTGCGTCAGCTTGCCAGCTCTCTTGAGGCCAGTGTTCAGGATAATAGCAGACTCCCAGTTGCATCGTAACCACCCTCAGACGAATCTCATTCCCTGCCGGGGCAGGGAACGGCTGTAAGGCTTTCTATGCTGCCTTAAGCTAGATTGTACATGAACCTTGTTGGTGTTGGTCTACCTCATACAAATACAAAGCAGCGGTGCCGAGTGGCCCAATTAGAGAAAGATTTACTTGACGACCACACAGTAATGACGATAGCATTCAGTGCTTGTGCTCTCGTAAGCACTGGAAATGATTGATATTTATGGATAAGTCATCCCTGCCCCCCTTTTTCATTATCGGCTGTGCTCGTTCGGGCACGACCCTGCTGCGTAACGTACTGCGCCTACATCCCAACCTGAACGCTCCGGAAGAAACCTTTATTTACCGCTGGGGTGAGCCCTTTGCCACGGACGGTTTTAGGCATCCTTACCTGCACAATCCAACGATCAAGCACCATCAGGAAATTGATGGCATTGCTGCGGAAAAAGCCGCTGAGGTTCTGGCGAAAAGCAAAACCCGCAGTGATTTCAGCAACCGCTATGCCAGGGTTTTCCTAAAACGTGCTAAAAATGGGCAGCGCTGGTTTGACAAAACCCCACAGAACATTTATGGCATCTTGCTTATTCGCGCGCAGTTTCCGGATAGTAAGATCATTCATATCCACCGCAATCCTCTCAATGTCATCACCAGTCTGATATTGGGTCAGGTTATGCCCAAACAGAGCCTGGTGGCAGCGGTGAATTACTGGATTGAGGCTATGCAGATTATTGATGTCTATAAGAAGATTCCGGATAACAATCTCATTGAACTCCGTTATGAGGCGCTGCTCGAGTCACCTGAGTCTACACTGAGCCAACTCCTGAGCGACTTGGGCGAAGACCCTGCTGTCTATGATTTTAGTAAGCTGATTTTACCCCCCGATGTTCCGCTGCAACCTGGTGACATCGTCATTGAGCCAGAAAAGGACAAGTACCAGCAGGTTTTATCTGCAGAGGATATTTCCTTTATTCTTCGATACTGTGGCCCATATATGAAGCGCTATGGTTATCAGCTCAGTTGATTTTCAAGGCTTGCTCTAGTAGCGACGTGTCCATTACACTAGGGTTTATGAGTGAGTCCGGCAGGAACCGAGGATAAAGTGAAAGATATGCTCAAGGGCAATCTCGAGTTTGCCTACCCACATGGGGATGGTCTGCTGCTGATTGGCTGGTGCTCACTGCTACATGACTCTGAAGGTACCGTCAGCGTGATTCTGGGAGTGAATGAACGCGAAGAGCGCGTGCTGCTCAAGGATTGCGTGCGCTACTGGCGGCCTGATGTAGCGAATGCACTGAGTGCCAATGCCGAGGAAGCTGCCGCCCAGTACGGCTTTGTGGCGACCTTTGCTCTGACTGATACGACTGAGCCAGTTGAACTGGTCGGTTGTAGTCTTTGTGTCAAGCGTAGTCAAAGCGACAGCCTGGAAGCTGATGATGATGTCATCGAAGCTGCCATTCTCGTGCCCGAAAAAGCCGGTATTGAAGAAATCATTAAAAGCAGCTGGGCCATCTGGTATCCCGTACTTAAGGAAGCCAGTCACACGCTCGAGATGTACCGTGCCTTTGAGAGCCTGGCTGCTCGGTTTGGGCAGATCAAGCAGGAAGCTACAGCAGTAAGTGAAGCGCACAAAGCTGCTGCCCTTGAGCTGCGTACACTAGGTGGTAACCCGCTCAGGATAGGACTTGACTTCTGCGCTCGAGTCTCTGAGGACGCTCTTATCCTTGCTGGCTGGGTAGTGAGTCTCGATAACCAGCGTCCGCTCACAGACCTGCGCATCAGCAATGCCAAGTCTGCTGAAGCAGTCAGTTTTTTTGAAGATATCAGCCGTCTTTCCAGACCTGATATCAAGGAGCTCTATCAGCTTCAGGGACAAGGACAGGAACATGGGTTTATCTGTCTGATAGACGCCTTCAGTGCAGCAGACAGCGGTGTGCTGATAACGGCTAGCGCGGCGGATGGCAGCGAAGTGACGCTCAGGCAGGACGTTCTGGAACTGAGCAGCGACCCCTTTGGCTTAAGTGAGATGCTGTTTAAATTTGTTTCACCTGAGGGCGATAACATGCGCCTGCTGCTTAGCAAGCAGATTGGTCCAGCCCTGCAGACTGTCTGGAAAACTTACCGCAAACTGGGTATGCTTACGGCTTCGTTTCGGCATATACGGCAGTTCGGTCCCGAAGTCCAGAATCCTGAAGTCAGCCTGATTATTCCACTTTACAAACGTCTGGACTTTGTCGAGTACCAGCTCAGCCAGTTTGCCCTTGACCCCTTTATGCGCCAGGTCGAGATTATCTATGTCAATGATGATCCAGCCAGTCAGGCGGGACTGCTGAACTACTGCCACGCTAACTATCCTATTTATGAAGTTCCCTTTAAGGTCTTACATGGGGGTAAGAATCTGGGCTACGCTGGTGCCAATAATCTGGCGGCTTCGGTCGCCAAAGCTGATACCCTGTTACTGCTTAACTCTGATGTTATGCCCAAGCAGGAGGGCTGGCTTGAGATCCTGCTCGGTGCCTATAAGGGAATTCCTAATGCCGGGGCTCTGGGTGTGCGGCTGCTCTACGAAGATGGTTCAATCCAGCATGATGGCATGCGCTTTGAAGCGTTTCCTTTCTATGATGATATGTGGATTTGCGAACATCCGAATAAAGGCGTCAGCAGCAGTCTGCTGCCGGCTTCCAGGAAAGTGCGCGAGGTCGAGGCGCTGACGGGAGCTTGTCTGATGGTCGACAAGGAGCGCTACAAGCAAGTGGGTGGTCTGGATAAAAGCTATATCCTGGGTGACTTTGAAGATAGTGACCTGTGCCTGAAACTGCGACTCAAGGGCTACCGCAACTATCTGCTTTCCGACGTGCAACTCTACCATCTCGAGCGGCAGTCCCAGAACCTGTTTGCAGATCATGACTGGAAGTCCAAGCTGACCATATTTAACTGCTGGCAGCACACCGAGCGCTGGGATAGTGTCATCAGACAACTGAAAGGGGTCAGTGATGCCAGAGCCAACTAGCCCTACAAGAGTTCTGGTTATCGCACATGGTCATCCCGAGCTGAATAAGGGCGGTGGTGAAATTGCTGCTTACAACCTCTTTAAAACCCTGGACACTCGAGCGGATTATAAAGCGCTGTTTTTGGCAAGGCAAAGTAACAGCAGCGCTAATCATGGTGGGACACCTTTTAGCAGCCGGGCTGATAAAGAATTGCTTTTTTGCAGCGAGGGTTTTGAACTATTTAAGTTTGTCCAGCCTAATAAGCGCTTTTTGTGGGCCAACTTTCGCGAGCTCATTGAAACCTTCAAACCAGATATCGTTCACTTTCATCACTACCTGCACATCAGTATCGACGCTATTCGTGTCATCAAAAATGTCGATCCGGCCATTCGAATTGTGCTGACACTGCATGAGTTTTTGGCCATTTGCCATAATTCGGGTCAGATGGTGAAAACCAATCGGCGACTCTGCTACAAAGCGACGCCTGCTGATTGCCACCAATGCTTCCCCACAGAAAGCCCGCAAAACTTTTTTCTGCGCGAGCTTTATATCAAGTCATTTTTTCGCCTGGTCGATCAGTTTATTGCCCCGAGTCAGTTTCTAAAGGACCGTTATGTCGCCTGGGGACTGTCTGCTGAAACAATTACCGTGCTCGAGAATGGGCAACCACCGGTCACAGCAGTTACTGCAGAAAAGCGTGCTACTGTGGGACGATTTGCCTATTTTGGGCAGCTGACTCAATTTAAGGGTCTGGATGTTCTCCTGGAAGCTATCGCCATGCTGCCAAAAGCAACCAGAAAACAGCTTCGTCTCGATATTCACGGCACCGGACTTGAGATTCAACCCCCGGAGTTTCAGACAAAGGTGTTGGGTCTCATGCGTAAATTGTCTGATTGCGTTACCTTTCATGGGGCTTACGAAGGCCATGAGCTGAACCTTCTCATGAAGGATATTGATTGGGTGGTTGTTCCCTCAGTATGGTGGGAGAACTCACCGCTGGTGATTCAGGAGGCTTTCAATCACGGTAAGCCCGTCATCTGTAGCGATATTGGGGGTATGGCTGAAAAAGTTCGTGATGGTATTGACGGCTTGCATTTCCGCACCGGCAAAGCCAGTAGTCTGGCGGAATTGATCGCCAGTGTGGCCTTCGATCCAGCACTACATGCCAAGCTTGCCAAAGGGATTCTTAAGCCTCCCACATTAGAGGAAAGTGCCGCAGCACATGACCGTATCTACAGAAGCCTTCTGTCCCCAGTATCAGGTGCTGCACTACCCAAGACACCAGCATCTGTGCCATCGGTACCTTAAGCAGGAACGACTACCCGGGCAAAGTGACTAAGGACTAAGTTTGTTCAGCTACCGCTACATTCAGCACTCGACCAATCCCAGGAGTATGAAATCCTGGCTGAATCTGTTGAGCCCGGGCCACCATCATTTTTCAGAAGCTCTGGGGATAAGAGGTTGGGCACTCTCAAAACTGGGCAAGGTGGAGCAGATTACGGTTATGCTCTATTCAGGCAAGCGGCGCGTGTTGTGCAGTATTCTTGACTTATTACCCAGTTTGGATGTCCAAAAGAAGTTCCCTTCGTTTGCAGGGGCTGAGCAGGCACGCTTTTCTATTACTCTGGACGCTCAGCAGATTGCGGAGTTTGGTCAGGGTCAGGATGTGGCACTCGAGTTCATCGCCTTGGTGCAGGGTAAACAGTACAGCTTTAATACGGTGGTTTTTCTGGCGGATAGCAGCGATAAAAAGATCATATTTATCGTGGGCTCACCGCGCAGTGGCACGAGCATTTTGGGCAACGCACTGCGGCAGGTCTTAAATGCCGACAGCAGCTTTAGCGAAGGTCATGTTCTGGCCATCTTACCCGAGCTTGAGGCAAGCGTCAGAAACTACTACGCCAGCACACCTGCCAGTAAGCTCGAGGGTTTCATGCTTAGTCACATGAACCAGAATCTGCTTGTCCATCAACTGCATCAAACGATTAAACGTCAGTATGAGCAACTACTTGACTCTCAATGGATCGTTGATAAAACTCCCGGTATCCCCATGCTGCAAGCCTTGCCCAGTATTCAAATGATGTGGCCACAGGCACACTTTATTTTTGCCAAACGGCGTGGTATTGAAAACATCAATTCACGCCTGCAGAAGTTTCCCCAGGAAAGCTTTGAAAACCATGCTCGTCAGTGGCAAAGCAGCATGATGCTGTGGCGGCAATTTAGAAAGCAACTGCCACGCAAGCTGGAAATAGATCAGTACGATATTCAGAGAACACCCGCACAGGTAGCGGAACAGCTAAGCCGGTATTTGGGACTTGACTCCCAGCAAGAAGAACGTCTTAGCCAGCAATTCAGCAGTGATCGACCCGAGCAACTTGTCACCACAAGCAATGACAAGCCACTAGTACTTGATGACACTCATTGGAGTGCCGAGCAAAAGCACTTGTTCCTGGATATCTGCCACGAGGCCATGAGTGCTTATGGTTATAGTCTGGGCAGTAGTTACTATTTAGGTTAGCTAGGGGTTCAACGTTGAAGACCACAAAGCAGTAATGAGTAGCGAGTAATATGTGCAATAGCCAGATGACCTTTTTCCCGTCTTCCTCGTCATCATCCCAGCATTATTGAATACTGACAATCCGCGCAACGGCAGGCACTCCTTGGCTGTTGAGAATGGTCAGCATATAAAAACCAGGCGGTGCCAGATTGGCGTTTTCAGGTGAGCGGACGCTCAGGCTGCTATTACTGCGGCTGCTGATATCCAGACTTAAAAAGCGCTGATTCTGGTCAAAAGAGTGGGTCACCTGTCCGAGTGCCACCAGGCTTACGCGGCTGATGTCAAGCGCATCAGGTGTACTGATAAAAAAGCTTTGATTATAACTCAGCCTGTCTGGGCTAGCCTGAATAAGCGGGCGAGTGGCCAAGAGTCCAGAGCCATCCTGACGGAACAGATAGGGTGGATAATAAATTTCCGCATTGAAGTTTAGCGCTTCAATGGGCCTGTCCCCTCCCGTGACCAGTACCCTGCCATCCGGTAATAACAGGGCTGTTGAGTGGTATAACCTGGCTCTGCTGGCGCTGGCACCTTGTGTCCACTGTCCGGTCTGGGGGTTCCAGATTTCACTGTGATACACTGCCGCTGACATTTCATTGACTGCCGTGCGGCTGCCGCCATTCACAAAGACCTGACCGTCAAACAGCAGTGTGGCATCGAGAAACTTGCGTGGCACAGACATGCTACTTGTGGGGGTGACTATAGGAGAGTTTCCGCTTACGTCAATCACAACGGCGGTATTCGTCACCGCTCGCTCACCCCCTCCAACAACCAAGATGCGCCCACGATCAAACATCACCGCAGAGCCGTCAGCTCGAGCGACAGTATCGCGGCGACCAGCGTAGTGGAGTTGGCCCGTTCCCTGGGTGTCCAGCCACCACATATCCGGTTGCCGACCGGCAATAAAGACGCGACCATTGGGCGCAACGAAACTATAAGGATAGTACCAGCCATTGGTATAAAGGGCGCTGCTGGTAGCCTCACTCAGTAAGCGCCATCCCTGCGCAGCGTTCCAGACCTCAGGTGTAATGGTCGGAAAACCCTGAATATCCAGTCCGCCCTGTGCCAGGACTTCACCACTGGGTAGCATGGTCAGTGTGGGATACCAGCGCCCGCGCAGCATCTGCAAGGGTGAGGGTGTCAGCGTGGTTGAGCGGTAATCAAAGATGTTCAGGTCATGTGAGCCGGTAAAGGCCGACATATCCCGATTGGGTCCCTTGTCCCGACTGGTATTGTCATCGCCTCCAACGATCAGCAAGCGACCATCTGGCAACAGGGCCTGTGCCCCGCAAAATATATTGGTATTGGTGGTGTTTGCCAGCGTAGTGTGCGCTCCCAGGCCTGTACCGGCAGCCGGGTTCCAGATGTCGTAATAAAAAGCCAGGAGACCGTCATACTCTGCTTGCACCTTGGTACCAAAGGTCAGCACCTGTCCACTAGGCAAGAGCGAAGCGTGGAGTCCTATGAGTGGCCAGGGAATCGGCGCTGACCAGTATCCCTGGGTCATGGCAGTGCTGCCCGCTTGTAAATCGGCAAAAGGGGTACCTGTGCGCAATTCGGCAGCAGCGCCAGGGCCGTGTTCATTGACCGCGAATACGCGGTAGATGTAGCTGGTATTTGGGGCTACGCTTCTATCTACATAGCTGGTGACTGCCAAGGTTGCCAGTTGATGAAAGGTGCTGCTGGGAGTGCGGCGCTCCACCACATAACTGCTGGCATTGGTGGCAGGGCTCCAGTTGAGGCGGATCTCCCTGGTGGATATTACCTGAGCACTCAGATCCGTTAGCCTAGAGGGATTAAACCCCTCGGTGCCAGCTTCAAGCTCGAGACTACTACTTTCTCCAAAGGCATTGAGGGCCGTGAGACGGTAGCGGTAGACTGTCCCGGGCTGAAGATTTCTATCTGTGAAACTTGTACTGGCAGGGGTGGCAATCACAGCGTAGTTTGCCGATCCTACACGGCGCTCGAGCCTGTAAGTCGTAGCACGCGCTGCAGCCGACCAGCTCAAGCTGATGTCAGTAGTGCTTACGCCGTTAAGGGCTAGGTTACCAGGGACTTCTGGCGGAATGCCTGGGGTTGATACATCAAGGCTACGCCACTCGCCAGCGGCAAACTGGTTGACGCCGCGAATGCGGTAGCTATAATCAAGACCTGGTTGCACATTGTTATCTGCAAAACTAAGACTACCTGATTCAGTAAGAGGGCTGAACGCTTCGCCTGGGCCACGGCGCTGAATGAGATATGACACCGCATTTTGACTGCTGTCCCAGGTTAGCTCTACGCGGCTGGTGGTGACAGTGGTGCTGCGGAACTGGTTTACAGGTTCTGGTGTGGCGCTGGGAATGCTGACGCTGATGTCCCGGGCTGCACCAATACCAAAACTGTTCACACCACGCACACGGTAGTAGTAGGTTTGTCCGGGTTGAAGGTTATCATCTGTAAAGCTCGACTCGGTGACATGTGCCACCACCTCAAAGCCATCCTCGGTAAGCCGCTCAACGCGGTAGTTCTCTGCTGTATCCAGTGCTTGCCAGCTAAGGACGATGCGGGTAAAAGAGGGGGCAAGGCCTGTGAGGTTCGCGATATTGCCGGGAATATCTCCTGGGGTGCCAACCTCGAGCTGGACCAGGCCACTGCTGCCAATGCTATTGACTGCCCTCAGGCGGTACTGATAGATGCTATTGCTGCTGACGCTGCTGTCAAGGTACTCGAGCTCTGTTAAAACTGCAAGCTCGGCAAATGCGGTGTCTGTGCTGCGCTCGAGCACATAGAACTCAGCCAGATCAGCTGCCATCCAGGCGAGTCTGATTTCGCTAGCAGACTCCGCCTGGGCACTAAAGCCAGTTGGTAAGGCGGGTTCGGTATTGAGCGTACTGATAACAACTTCAGCTGCGTCACCGGCACCGGCGGCATTGATCCCCCGGACTCGGTAGCTATAGTGATGGTTGGGGCTTACTGTCGCGTCACTATAGTGCGAGTCGCTGCTTTCAGCCAATAGGTGATACTCTTCGCCGTCACTCTTGCGCTCGATAAGATAACTTTTGGCATTGGCTACGGCTTGCCAGCTCAGCAGTACCTCAGCAGCCGTAAAGACTGCTTTAAGGTCAGTGGGTGGCTCTGAAATACTTAGCAGACTGCTTGGATCACACTCGAGATACGCACCCCCCCAGATGGCAGCGTCCCCATCGTTGCCGTCTCCTGCGTCGGACACCCGCAGAACTAGATTGTTAACATCGAGGATATTCAACTCAACGCGCTGCGCCCTATCGCGCTGTGTCACAGTGGCCGAACTCCACAGCAGCACGTCGTCCCCATAAAGCTCAAAGACTACCGTCGCTGTACTACTGTATTTATCAACGCCAATATAAGTTGAAAACTGGCTACAAAGTCCCCCGATATCATACTCAACTGTCGAAGCCGCAAACACCGCCAGACCTTTGGAAAAGGAGGTCTCGGCAATGTGTAGCGACTGACCGCTCAGGGAACTGCGAACATGGCTGTTTGCCCTATCCCGCTCAACCGGCCCCCAGCCATTTCTGGCTGCAAACCAGGGTAAATCCGACAAGTAATTTCTGCCTGTGACAAGCTCTGTGGCTGCAATGGTTTCGGGCCTGTCCTGCCAGGGAGTCTTCGTGATGGCCTGCTGGGTATTTTGTGAGCTGTTACAGGCTGCCAGGAGTAATAAAACCAGCCACAGGACGTGTCTTGGAGGGGATTTGTCAGGCATCGGCAAAATCCCCCGTGTGCTGATTCAGCAGCGATACAGAGCCCGATAAATTGATTGCAGATTTGAAAAGCAGTTCCTCGGTTCCTACTCGCTCTGCTGGGGATAAATCATTGGGTTTATGCCAATGATTTATCCGGAACCGGTATAAGTGGTAAGTGCAGCTCGGCCGTTGGGGTAGCTGGAACACCTTGAACAAGACCATGAGGCGCGAAGACTTGTCAGCACTAAGCATAGAGCATCTCCCAATGACTCAAGCAAATCCTCTTCGACGTCTTACGTTAAGTGTAGGTAGGCGCTGGCCCTGATGTCAGTGACGTTTGCACATCAGCGGGTTCAGGCGTCACTGACGTCATAGATGGTTCTGGTTACGCTAGAGCTCTATGGCGCTTAGGTCTCTGGGGCGGTTAGGTATCCGGTGCTAAGGTGAGGGCCGGTTACAGGTGGCAGCACTGGCGAGGTGCGGCGACTACAGGGTCGCCTCTTGGCTGGGTTAGGCGCCAGTTACGGATGTGGTTTGGGTTCCTGCTGATTTTGACTGCCTGCTCGAGTCCTCCGATAACCCAGCCGGAACCCCAGCCGCCGGAAGTGACTATTCGGCTGGCGGGTCAGTGGCAGGCTGTGTTCCGCCAGGGTGACAGCGAACTTCTGAGGCTGTCTTTTGAGCTTGGGCAAAAAGGTTCCAGCCTGAGCGGTCTGGTGAACTTTCCTGAGGGTTTCTGTATGCGCAATGCCCGCCTGACAGGCTCGCTCACAGACCAAAGTGCCAGCCTAATACTGGCCAATGCCTTAAATCAGTTTGACTTGCAGCTTGCAGTTCTCAGTCAGGAGCAACTCGAGGGTACATTCGTGCTTGAGGGTAGTCACTGCGAGGTGGGTAGCGGCAGGGTGATACTGAGCAGACTCACAGCGTCACCCATACCACAGCCTGATCCTGAACCCGATCCTGAACCTGATTCACCTGTTGACTACGGCGGCATCTGGTCAGGGGTATTGCGGATGCATGGTTCAAGCCAGGACAGACCCATTAGCCTCAATCTTAAACAGAATCAGGACAGCGTGTCAGGTGAAGTGATTATCAACCGCTACAGTTGTTTGAGTGAGGGTGTTATTGATCTCAGTGTCTTGCAGGAGGATTTTTCAGGTCTCTTGCAAGGGACCAGCGGTGTGATGAGCTTAACTGGCGCAGTTCGTGATGGCACTATGCAGGCGAGCTACAGCGTTCTGAGCGGACCTTGTTCTGGTGAACTGGGTACGGTGCAGCTTAGCCGCAGTCATCTTGAGATGCTGCTGGATGCGCGTCTCGAGCTGCGTCTCGAAGAGCATAGGGTTACAGCTCTCAATATCGACTTGCCCGACAACGCCGCCCAGGTCACACTGGGTCGCTTGCTGATGTACGACAAGGAACTCAGCGGCAACCGCGATATTTCCTGTGCCACCTGCCATCATGCTCAGTTGATGAGTACTGACCAACTGGCTTTATCCATCGGTACGGGTGGACAGGGTCTGGGACCAGGGCGCAGTGCTGCATCCGGGCATTCACGCATTCCCAGGCACGCACCAGAGCTGTTTAACCGTGGTGCGTCAGAGTGGCGCAGCCTGTTTTGGGACGGTCGGCTTTCGGGCGATGCGGGCAGCGGTTTCAGTAGTCCTGCTGGTGAGCAGTTACCCCAGGGGCTTGACAGTTTGCTGGCGGCGCAAGCCATGCTGACAGTGATGTCTCGAGCCGAGATGCGCGGTGAAATCGGTGATCTGGATGTCTTTGGTCGTCCGAATGAACTCGCAGCCTACCCAGATGATGATTTTGTGGGTGTCTGGCAGGCGCTGATGGAGCGCATACTGGCAATTCAGCTTTACCAGCAGCTCTTTGCGGCTGCTTACCCAGAGTTGTCTGAAAACGAGCTGGGCTTTGAGCACGCTGCTAGTGCTATCGCTGCTTTTCAGCTTGCCACGCTAACCACTATCCAAAGCCCCTTTGACCTGTATCTGAGTGGTAATAAAACAGCGCTCAGTCTCGCCGAAAAGCGCGGTGCCGATCTTTTTTTTGGTCGAGCCAACTGTGCACAGTGCCACAGCGGGCCCCTACTGAGTGACCAGCAGTTTCACAATATCGGCATACCCCAGTTCGGCCCTGGTCTTGATCCTGATAAGGGTCTTGATTTAGGCGTCTACCACGAAAGTGGTAAGCCTGCGGATCGCTACACCTTTCGCACGCCACCGCTACGCAACGTGGCGCTGACCGGACCCTGGATGCATAACGGTAGTTTTAGCACGCTCGAGCAAGTCATTCGGCACTACGACAACCCCCAGCAATCGCTCTACACCTACCGTGGGGAAGGGCTCGAGCCACAGCTGCGTGACAGCCTGAAAACTGACCCTCTGATTCTGAACGATATTCTGGGTACCTTGGCAACAGAAGTAAGTCTACAACTCGATCTGCGCCAGGATGAAGTGAGTGACCTGATCGCCTTTCTTGAAGCGCTGACTGACCCAGCAGTTTTTGGGTTGCATGAACATGTACCAGACAGCGTGCCAAGCGGTTTGACAGTGGATCGCTAGGGTGGCGGGGTGAATTACGTAGATTGGGTCAGAAAATACGGCAGGCGTTCGGGTTGGCAGCCAATTAGAGGCTCAATACTCATCGACCGACCTCACGTGTCAGTGACATCCCGCACACCAAGCACATCCTCTGAAAAGGCATACTATTAGATTGTGATGCGCAGATTTTTTCTTTTTTTCGCCACCTTGAGTTTACTGATAGCCTGCGGACCCAAAGGTCCGCTGACGCCACCTCCCCCTCCAGGTTCCGAGTGTGAGCCTCATGTGCCCGCCCAAACCGGCAATCAGCCCTGGTTACATGCTCGTTATTCCATTCCTGCCGAGGATACGTATCGTCCCGGTGAGCAAGCCTCCGTCGATGTTAGCTTTACCCTGATTGATCCGAATAAGATTCTGCAAACCGGTGTTCTGTTTCTTAATATTGTAGAGAATAACCCAGATGCTGGCTTTCCACAGGCTGCCGATAGAATTTTTACGCAGGAATCTGGCGCTCAGAATCCTGAAATCTTCAACCGTGCGTTTGCAGGGGATGTCTTTCGAAATTGTATCCGGACGCGCCTGAATTTTACCTTTAAGCAAGATGCACAGCCAGGTGATTATGCCATCGCCTTCCAGTTATTCAGGGGTACGAATACGGATCCGAGAACTGTTGAGCCTAGTCAGCGTGTTAGCGCCACGTTTGTTGAGTTTAGCGTTGTCCCCTAATACCAATTCTATGCAAGAGTGACGCATACTTGATCTCATGATTTCTTCTCGCGTTCGTTTCGGATAAATCGCTGGGTTTATCCCAATGATTTATCCTGAGCAGGGCGAGTAGGAACCGAGCAACTGCTTTTCAAATCTGTAATCAATTTATTGGGTTCCGTATAAGGTTTAATAAAAGCAAAAAGTAGTACATTTAACTCGCATGTTGTAGGATAAACGGTATACGATAGGGCGTGGTTGAAACACGCTGGTTATCCCATACACTCAAACATCATTATCATGACGTAAGCCGCGGTTGGTTGGCAGTCTGGCTGGCATTTAGTCTGCCCCTGTCACTTGTGGTGCTTGCTTCGGGTAAGCCTGAGCAGTTGTGGCTCATCTGGGGTCAGGCCTTGATTGCCATTGTTGGCCATATACTGTTCGTTTTCAAAAAAGATCTGGTAGCTAAAGTTTTGCTACTGCTACTGACGCTACTCACACTTACTACCTTTATTGGCTGGCTTTATGGTGCCTATGGGTTCCATGATACCGATCGCTTTGCCACTTCGTTTAATCCACTGGCCCCCAGAGAGCGTAGCATCATCACCCAGGGGTTCCAGACCTGGACTGTACCAACCGAAACAAATCTGATCTGGTCGTTTGAAGGCAGGTTGACTGAAGGTAATCCGGGCTGGGACTGGCGGCGTAACGACACGGCTGTCACGCTGACGCGTATGAGGGACAGTTTGGGTGATTACACTCGCGTACAAGTCCCCAGAGCTGAGACAGAGTACTACATTAGCCGTACCTTTAACTTCGATGCGCCAGTGGATGGGCGCATCTTTATGTTTCGTATGCTGGCGCGCTCGAGTGCTTTTGAGCAGACCGATGCTTATATTATGGCGACGGGTGGCGCACGCTTTCCGCTCAGCTTTAGCCCTGAATGGCAAGTGATTGAGCGCGGCTGGATTGCTGGAGGTGTGAGTAGCAATACCATTCGCGTTCTTTTACGTGACTTAAACGGTCTTGAGTTTGATGTGACCGGCTTGCGGCTTTTTGAACTCATCGATGGACAGTGGGTGGATTTGGATCTGGGTGTGGGTACCGGCATGCGTGTGCGAGCCGAAAGTGGCAATCCCAGAACCATTTTATTCCGTGATGTATTACCGACCTATGATTGGGAAAGCTACAGGCTCGAGATACCCTCGGAAATGGTGGCTGGTCAGGTCAAAACTCTCGTTCAACTGGGCGAGGGCCTCACTATGCGGGTGCGTAACAGTCAGATGCAGGTTGCTAGTCCGCGCCCTGGTCAGGCAGAACCGCTACTGGACACCCGCGATGTTCGCCAGAGGCTCTGGTTTCCTGATGCCAACCTTGCTGCACACAGCATTACAGCTATTGGACTGGTTCTACTGGCGAGTACCAGTTCGATGATTGCCGCCCTGGCTGGCTGGGTTTTTATGGTGGCAGCTGTGCTGTTAACGGGTAGTCGCACGGCGCTACTGGTTGCAGTTCTGGGAGGCCTGGCCTTACTCGCGGTTCTGTTCAGACGAAAAAAGCGCATGAACCAATTCGTCCTCATCCTGGTGATTGTGGCTACCATTGTTTTGGCTACCTTTGCCAGATACGGTCTTTTTTCGCTTGATCTGCGGGCTTTAAATCTATATCAGGAAATTAACCGACTCAGCATCTGGCAGACGGCCTGGGAAGCTTTTTTAGAATATCCTGTCAGTGGTCTTCCCAATCAGGACTTTGAACGCTATTTTAATCAGACTCACTCCCTGATGTCTCCACCACCTGTGAACCATGGCCATAACTTCTGGCTGGATTTTGCTGCCAGGTACGGCGTCGCGGGTTTGTTCTCGAGCCTGGTTTTAAGCGGCGCACTGGTCTGGTTTGCCTGGCGGCGTGGGCGTTGGCAGGCGCTTATTCTGATCAGTGCCATCCTGGCATTGCAAATCCTGGATACGACACTGCTATTTTTCGTGGTTCTTTTTAGCGTAATCGTTGGCTTGAATATGTATACGGATCCAGAATCCAGCTCTGGCCAACCTGTTAGCCGCACAGAGTAGACTTCTTGCGAAAGTATCAACTGAGCAATCTTAAGACTGATGAGAATCGCTACCAATCCTGACTTTTGCAAGAGGTCTGGTCGGTGGCCGCAAGTGATTAGCGGCAGGTAATACCAGTTCCGGATAAATCGTTGGGTTTATCCTAATGATTTATCTCGAGCAGAGCGTTAGGAACCGAGAAACTGCTTTTCAAGTCTACAATCAATTTATCGGGCTCCGTATAAAGGGCGTCGAAAAATTTCAAAGGCTGAAACTTAACGCCGGATATCCTTCTGAAACAAGCGCCATAGAGCGATAAGAGTAATTCGCCGCTTGGGTTGGATTGCCTGCCGCGCCTGTAGCACCTCGGCGAGTTGCCGAAACCCATCCCACTTGGCGCGTACTATCGTGCTTCCTTGCCCTTGCAGACTAAACTTGATCAGGGTGATAATCGTGAGTAGTACATGCCAGGGCAAGGTAATGAGCAGCAGGGGCAGAGGCATGTTTTTAAAAAAAACCCACACCAGGTTGCGGTGTCCGTGATACAGCGAAAAATTGCTGTGGCGCCCTCCAGAACTGCTATAGCCAACATGGTGTACTACAGCATCCTTGCAGTAGCGGCAATCATGGCCTGCGAGCCTTAAGCGGAAGCCAAAATCCACATCTTCACCATAGGCAAAGAAGCTCTGATCAAAACCACCCAAGCTCAGGAATAGGTTTCGCCGGACCAGCATGCTGGCACCACTGGCGGAAAAGACCTCACTTGGAAAATCAGTCATGGCAGCTTGCTTGTGTCCTCTGCGCCAGTAGAGGCCCGAGAAATGATAACAGTCCCCAGTACCATCGAGCAGGCTGGGGTTTTCCTGAAAGAGCTGGCGACTGCTAAAACAGGAGCAGTCCGGATGTTTGGCTGCGCAACCAGCAAGCTGTGCCAGCCAGTCTGGCTGAGCAAAGGCGTCGGCATTGAGAAATGCCAGCCAGTCAGCTGTGGCGCGTTTGGCTGCCAGATTACAGGCGGCAGCAAAGCCCAGGTTGGCTTTAGGTCGGATGATCTCGAGTGTTAAGCCTGTGACCTTCAGTTCGGGTAAATCATCACTGTTATCTACAATCATGACGTTGGCTGGGGGCAGCACTTGTTTCGCAAGGTGATTGAGACAAACCTCGAGTGAAGTTAGGTCTTGGTAATGTACGATGATGATGTCAACAGTCATGCTTTTTAGCCCTAAATCCGTGAGGTGAGAGCCTGAAACTGCCAGACTCTAATGCCAAGAATAACGCTTCGTAAATATGTGTCTGGCTGGGTTCTGTGACGGTTGCCAGGCATCATCCTAGGTAAAGCCTTATTATCATGCCATGAATCGTTTCACAGCATATGAAAAATTGCACCCGTGTTTAGTACAGTGCCTAGGATTTCACACCACTCATGTATTAAAACGGTAGAATTAGATGCAGAAACCTACGGGTTCAGGCACGCCCAGTACCAAGAAACCCCTACGATCGCTGAGGTATCGCGTGAATATGCTGATGGAGCACCCCAAACCAGATATCCAAGAACCTGTATGGCTAGCCTCTTATCTTGTTTCAGTTATTATCGTTAATTATCACTCCTCAAAAGTGCTTTCGCAGTGTCTGGCGAGCCTGGGTACTGAGCATCAGATTATCGTAGTTGACAATTCAGTAAGTGCAACTGAAACTTCAGCGCTCAAGGTACTTGAAAAACAGTACCCAAATGTACGTCTCCTGTTCAGCAAAAGTAATATTGGTTTCGCCAAAGCAGTCAATCAAGGGGCCAAAGAGGCTAGTGGAGACGCCCTTCTTATTCTCAATCCTGATGCTTACCTGAGTAAAGACGCCCTGCAAGAGATGCTTAGTCAGCTTGGTAAAGATAATGTGGCAGCATCCGGGCCGCTCATTTGTTTTCCTGATGGTACAGAGCAGGCAGGAGGACGTCGTCAAACGCCGACGCCAGCACGCGCCTTTGCCAAGCTTTTTGGCTTGTCGCGCTTGGGACTCATGAGAGATCATAATCTGGCTGGCACGGACTTGCCTAGTGAACCTCAGGAAGTTGAGGCACTTTCGGGTGCTTGCATGCTGATACGCGCAGATGTGTTTCATGAGCTTGGAGGCATGGATGAAGCTTATACCATGCACTGTGAGGATTTGGATTTCTGCATGCGAGCCAATCTCGAGGGTCACAAGCTGATGTTTGTACCTTCAGCAGTCGTTGTCCATGAAAAGGGTCACAGCAGTCGGCGCAAGCCTTTCTGGGTTACCTGGCATTTGCATCGGGGTATGCTTCGCTATTACCGAAAGTTCTTTCGCCATAAATATACCCCCGTCATGTGGGTGCTTGTTCTGACCGGTTCCTATGTAAAACTGAGCCTTTCACTGCTCAGCACGGCTGTCTCACGCATGCTCAAGGGCTGATGCACGTCCTGATTCTGGGTGCCAGTTCATTTATCGCTTATCCGCTTATCAAGCAACTTGTCACTGAGGGTTATCATCTTACCTGCTTGGCCCGCAGACCTCAGAATATCCCCCCGCTCGACAGTCCTAAAATTGAGATTTTGTCGCTGGAAGCAGGCAAGCACACTGCCGCTGACTACTTGGTCAGCCTTATGCCGCTGTGGGAAACTGCCCAACTGATATCTGGATTCATCACGACTAATTTGCGTAAGGCTGTGCTGCTATCCTCCAGCAGTGTCCTGACGAAGCAAAGCTCCCAATCAACCGAGGATATTGCTTTGGTGAAACGACTGATGCATGCCGAGGAGGAACTCGAGTCAGAACTGGGTTCAAGGGGAATTGCCAGCATCATTTTGCGCCCTACGATGATTTTTGGTTATGGTCGTGATCAGAACATCAGTCTCATCACACGGGTTTTGGCTCGCCTGCATATGATGCCCCTTTTGGGTCAAGCCCAAGGTCTACGCCAACCACTACACGCTGAGGAGTTAGCTCAGGCAATCACCCTGGCTTTAAAGAGCAGTGCTCACACTGAACGCCTTGCCATTGGTGGAGGCACACAGCTCAGCTATCGTGAATTGGTTACTGAGATAGCGCAAGCGGCGGGTCTTCGTTACCTGCCCTTACCACTTCCCCGACCTGTTTTGGCGCTTGCCCTAACTTTCCTTCGGGCTTTACCCCGTTACCGCCACATCAGCCTGGCGATGTTTGACCGCATGAACGAAGACCTGATTGTGGATAACAGTGAGGCTAAGCGTTTGCTGGGCTATGTACCTGTCAATTTGCAGGAAGCACTTAAGCGCTCTGTCAGCGATCAAAGAGCTGATCCAGCGCTTCCTCTGAATCAGTAGCAGATTTCCTGGCCGCCGCTACTTTCTGCTTTGCTTCGCTGACATCAATCTGATAGTGTTTGATGAAATACTCACAGGTGTCCAGGATAAAGGCTGTATCCTCAGCTGATAAAGCCGCAGCGTAGCCCTGTTTCTTGCGTTGAGCGACTTTACTTGTCTGCTGTTCTCGGGAGCGTAGGCGCGCGAAGTCGTAGCTTTTTGCATCCTCCTCGAGTGCATTGAGTAAAAAGTGCATCGCGGTTTCAGCGTCCTGCTCGAAATCTTCGTAGCGTAACTCAATCAGATTATTGTGCTGAATAAGCTTGTAGGACTGAATAATCTGCATGGTTTCAAACCAGCGATTGACAGCCTCGAGAAGGGTGACTGAGCTGGCTGAAGGGCTGAACATCAGGCTTGCCACCACGTTGACTGGATTGGCGTAGATATGTACAAACTTGCTTTGTGAAAAGTGGGAGCGCAACAGTAAAAGCCCATAGACATTTTCTGGTGTGGCATCAAACCAGCGCTTGCCTGAGAGCCCCTGTTTTTGCAGAAAGGCATTGGCATACTGATGACTCAGGCTTTGCCGGTGCTGGGACTGGGCAAAGACTTGTGTCATATCTTGCGCACTAAAACCATCCTTCAGCCAGTTTTTTTTCAGGACGTTAGTCGTGAGATAGCTCTGCTCAAAGGCGCGACTTCCAAAAGGTTGTGTCCAGCGGTAGAAGCTGGTCGGTGACGGTCCTACCAGGTTTGGATGCAATTTTAAGGCGTTGCTTATAGCAGCAATGCCCGACCAGGCACAGCCAAGTAAAAAAAACGGTGGTTTTGACTCAGACATCGTATCACCCCAAGTTCTCGCAGTATATCATTGCGCCTGTGTCCTTTAATGCTGCTTGCGGGAGGTTTCGTTTTTGCCTGAGCAAGCTTCAAGCTATCAAAACGATGAGCCAGGTGTGCTTATGAGAATGGCCGAGTAAAAAAACCACTTGCGAAGCTGCTTTCTCTCTGATACACTAAGCCTCGCCTCGCAAGAGGGCGTTCGGCGGTAGCTCAGTGGCAGAGCGGTCGGCTGTTAACCGATTGGTCGTAGGTTCGAATCCTACCCGCCGAGCCAATTTTTTCTCCTGGATAAAACCAAAAACGTCATACAAAAATAGGCAACTGCTCCTTTTGCAGTGCAAAGTCTGGGTAGTTCGTAAATACCCTGAAATTCTTCAACACAACCTCAGCTTGTCTGAATAATCCTGAGAAAGGCTAAACATGTCATACTGTCACTATGTGGGTGCAGGGCAATAGCCGTAAGGCTGGATA
>CAZZPQ010000012.1:0-40950 GCA_964655595.1 uncultured bacterium | reverse complement strand
TCTAACAAGTCAATGCAGCGGACGCCGGACCGGCGCCGCTGATTTCCAACGTTAGGCGCCCAGTCGGGAGGCGGAGACTCCAATGAAGCCGTTCGACATTTTCTTGTCGTACCGAAGCACCGAGAGCGTGGAAGCAGAGAGGCTTCGTGATGCCTTGGAGGCGCGCGGTGTTCGCGTCTGGCTGGACAAGGATGAGATTCGACCCGGGGATCGCTTCGCTGAAGCACTCGAAAACGGGCTGGCGACGAGTCGAGCTGTGGGATTGCTCGCTACGTCAGAGAGCATCGCGTCCAATTGGGTCAAGAACGAGTACTATCGTGCACTCTCCCTCAGCACCGCAGGGGAACTGCAGTTGATCCCTTTGCTCTTTGGCCCCACTGAACTGCCGGGCTTTCTCAAAGACCGCAGCTGGATCAACCTTCAGGATGGCGATTACCAGCGGAACGTGGATAAGCTGGTATGGCCAGGCATTACTGGCAGGCAAGTCGCGTTTGTCTCTGTGTCACCGGACCACGGCTTTGCGTGGAGCGACTTGGGAGAGCACTTGTCGCGCCTCGGTTGCAAGGTTGCAGAGGGTGAGGATATCGACCGCGCTCCGTATCGAATCCAACGTTACGTGGCTGGGCGCGCGATAAGGATCGTTGCCGTCGTCGATATTTTTGAAGGCTGGCCCGATTCCCAATTCCGTCGAAACACGCCGTCACAATACGTTGACTTCATCTTTCGGACGCGCCAAGCGACCAAGGGTACGCCCGACGAGATTGTGTTCTTACTCTATCACCATTCTTCGGCATTCGAACGCGCAGATCACGATCTGTCACCTGATGAGCAAACGAGGCTTGCACACTACTTCGTTCTTCATTCAGATCTCGCACCCGACCAGCGCGAGGACGAACTGGAGTCTCTGTGGTTGCGAATCCAGCAGGAACTCTTGAATACAGAACATGAGCGCGCCTAACAACGGGTTGCAGCAGACGGTCCGCTGCGCGTCCCGCCACTGAACCGGAACGTTAGGCACAAAATCTCTACCCAAAACCCAGAGACATTTATGCCGAGGTTATGTTCCTGGCTTTTTCTAAGTGCTGAGCGAATGTCGTCCAGGAAATGTGGGTCTGTTCCTCAGTTGAATGTACTAGTCTGTGAAGCAACGAGAACTGGCCAGGCTTATACTAAGTAACTATGAAATCAACCGTTGACCAGATTCGCCAGCGTTTTGATAATGACGTTGAGCGTTTTTCCAATCTTGAAACCGGACAATCGGCCACCATCGACGCACCGCTCTCGCTGGAACTGGTTGTGCAAGCTGCGGCTGCTCTCAAGCCCGATGCCACACACGTGCTTGACGTTGGCTGCGGCGCAGGCAATTACACGCTCAAACTGCTGCAACTGCTGCCACAGCTCAACGCCACGCTTGTTGATTTGAGCCAGCCGATGCTCGAGCGTGCCCTAAGCCGTGTCAGCCCAGCAACCTCCGGGCAAGTCACTGCCATTCAGGGCGATGTGCGGGAGCTGGACCTGGAACACGCACAGTTTGATTTTATTCTGGCAGCGGCTGTGCTTCATCATCTCCGCGACGACCAGGATTGGCAACAGACGTTTGGCAGGTTTTATCAGTTGCTGAAACCTGGGGGCTCGATATGGATTGTTGATCTCATCACGCATTCTACGCCACAGCTTCAGGCCCTGATGTGGCAGCGTTATGGTCAATACCTGAGCAATTTCAAAGGCGAAGCTTACCGTGATGAAGTCTTTGCCTACATCGAACAAGAAGATTCACCGCGTCCTCTTATGTATCAGATAGACCTGTTGCGGGCGGTTGGCTTTAATCAGGTTGAGATTCTTCATAAGAACAGTTGCTTCGCTGCGTTTGGCGGCATCAAAGAAGCGTCATAGTGTGTTAGCACGCCCGCCCGCGACGTGCTGGAATATCTGCTCACTTTGCTGGGGGCAGCTGTGGCGTTACGGTCTGGTCTGGGGAACTACCCACAAATGTTCTCCTCAACCCGTTATGCTGAGGTAAGCTAACACCTATGTCACGAGATCGGCTTATCCGTACTGCGCTTTGGGCCTCCGCCTTGCTCAATGCTCTTGGCGTGCTCGTTTTTACACTGCCTGCTGTTGGGCTTTCGTCACCCCTGTTGCCTATCTCGGCGCCTCCGTACTTCGCAGCTCAGATGGCTTTCACCATCGCGCTTTTCGGCGCTGTCTATGCCTGGCTGGCCCGCCAGCCTATCATATCTCGGCCAATCGTCATTATCGGAGGTCTCGGTAAGCTTGGCTTTTTCGTTCTCACGCTCGTCTATGTATTCGCGGGGGAACTCCCCGTCATCATGGCTATCAGCGCTGCTCCTGATCTCGTTTTCGCGCTTGTATTTTTCTGGTGGGCGCGTGCGACTGGCTCGTGATGCTGGCTGCAGATGGCTTTATGGTAGCGTGGTCGCAGCAGAAACTCAAGCTGGCTCGCTCGAGACATCACGCCTGAAACCTTAAGTCTGAACGCTGCTTGTGGTTCTGATGATAAAGTCTAGAGCAGGAGGTCAGCATGTCACTAGAGACGCGCTATGAAAGTTTTGATGCCAGATTTGACGCCCTGATTCGCGCCGAGGCAAGACTCGAGCGCCTGTGCACAGGTTTTATCTGGGCAGAAGGGCCGGTTTATTTTGCTGAGGGGGATTATCTGCTCTGGAGCGATATTCCCAATAACCGCATGATGCGCTGGAACATTCAGGAGGGTATGAGCGTGTTTCGGCAGCCCGCCAACTTTAGCAATGGTCATTACCGGGATCTGGAGGGCCGACTGATCAGTTGCGAACACGGTACGCGGCGGGTTACTCGCACCGAAACAGACGGCAGTATCACTGTGCTGGTTGATAACTATCAGGGTAAAAAGCTCAACTCACCCAATGACGTGGTGGTCAAATCCGATGGTAGTATCTGGTTTACTGACCCGCCCTATGGCATTTTGAGTAATCATGAGGGCTATCAGTCAGACTCAGAACTGGGACACTGCTATGTGTTTCGCTTTGATCCTGCCAGCGGCGAACTCAGCATTGTGGCCAGTGACCGTGATAAGCCCAATGGTCTGGCCTTTAATCTGGATGAAAGTATTCTTTATGTTAGTGATACGGGTCAAAGCCACAAAGAGGACGGCTGGCACCATATCTTTGCCTATGAGGTGATGGACGGCAAAACACTGTCGCCCGGGCGGATATTTGCCGAAATCAATCCTGGGGTATCCGATGGCTTTCGGCTGGACAAGCATGGCTATATCTTTAGCAGCTCGCGTGACAGCATTCAGGTCTATAGCTCTGAGGCCGAGCTTTTAGGCAAGATATTCGTGCCTGAGCCGATTGCCAACTGCACTTTTGGTGGTCCTCAGAGAGACTGTTTGTTCATTACCGCCAGCACCTCGCTGTATTCAATTTATCTCAACACCCAAGGCGTTCAGCGCCCTTAAGGAGACTCTTGTGAAAAGCTTACCCTTTGACAAAGCAGGCAGGTTTTACAAAGGCAATCTGCACAGCCACTCGAGCGCTTCCGATGGGCTTTACTCACCTGAAGAGGTCTGTCGCCGTTATCGTGAAGCGGGCTTTGATTTTTTGTCGATAACTGATCATTTTTTGGCAGAATACAGTTACCCGCTAACGGATACACGCATGTTGCAAACGGGACAGTTTAGTACCATCATCGGCGCTGAACTCCACGCAGGAAAAACTGAGATAGGTGAAATGTGGCATATTTTGGCGGTGGGTTTACCGCTGGACTTCAAGCCTGGGCCCGAGGCTGAAACCGGGCCAGAGCTGGCGAGGCGAGCTTTGGACGCAGGCGCTTTTGTGGCAGCAGCGCATCCCAGTTGGTATAGCCTTAGTGAAGCGGATATCCTGTCGCTGGGGACCATCCACGCCATTGAAATCTATAATGCCGTATCCGCCGACTACAACGATCGCCCCGAAAGCTGGCATATTGCCGATACCCTGCTGGCTAAAGGCCAGCGTTACAGCACCTGCGCCACCGATGACTATCATGGCAACCCCAATCGACATGATCTGTGTCGTGGCTGGGTGATGGTGAAAAGTGAGACGAACACGCCAGAGGCGTTGCTGAGTGCTTTAAAGGCAGGGCATTATTACTCGAGCACTGGCCCAAGTATTCACAACCTGGAAATTTCTGGCACTACGCTCTATGTCCGCTGCTCCGCTGCCGAGCGAATCTTTGTAACTGGCGCTGGTGCTAAGGCTGTAAGTCAGTCAGGATATGCTTTAGTAGAAGCAGAGCTGGATATCAGCAGGTTTATGGATAGCTACTGCCGGGTGACGGTGCGGGATAGTAGCGGGGGCAGGGCGTGGTCGAACCCTATCTGGTTTGATTAACACCTAAGTCTTTAGCATGGGTGTCAGAGAATCTTCTGCTTTGCAAGCACCTGAAGATTCTCTGATTCTCAGATGGCTTTCAAAGGCTGTAATGGCTTCGACTGCTTTGTGCTCAATGAGCTGAAGTACGTGCCTTGCAGCGCATCGCCCCATTTCTTCGGTAGGGTAGTGCATCGTGCTTAAGCGAGGTGTAGTCAAGCGGCACAGGGAAAGGTCATCAAAGCCGATAATGGAGACGTCCTCAGGTACTAAAAAGCCGTGTTCCTGTAAGGTTTTAAGTGCACCTGCGGCCAAGAGATCATTGGTGGCGAAGATGGCACTAAAGGAGGTCAGTTTAAGCAGCCGTTCGGCTGCCTGAGAACCAGAATCGCTGTAGAGATCATCAGCCTCAATAATCAGCAAGTCGTCTCGAGCAATGCCATTTTCGCGTAAGGCTTCAAGGTAGCCCTCGAGCCTTTGTCTGGCAAATTGTCGAGTCAGGTAAGCGGTTATACAGGCGATGCGTTTGTGACCCAGGTCGAGAAGATGCCTGGTTGCCAGATAGCCTCCCTGATGATTGTCGATTGTGACGCAGTGAGGTGCAAGCTCGGGAATGTAACGGTTCATAAGTACGGTGGGTGTTGTGCCGATTAGCTTCAGGAGCTCGGTATCAGGCAGGCAGGGTGCCATAAGAAAAAGGGCTTCAACACCACGCTGGGTCATGATTTCAAGATTGCGTCTTTCAATAGTTGCATTACCACTACTCGAGCTGCAAATCATATGAAAGCCGGCGCTCCTGAGCTCGTCTTCAAAGGCTGAAAGTACAAGACTAAAAAACTCACCATAGAGATTGCGCACGATGACGCCTACTGTTCGAGAGGTTGCGCCCTGCGTAAGACCATGGGCGAGTGTCGATTTATAGCCGAGTTCTTTTAGGGCTTGTTTAACACTCTCAGCTTTTTCAGCCTTGACTCGGGCAGTACCGTTTAATACTCGAGACACCGTAGCAGGTGATACACAGGCTTTTTGGGAAATATCTTGAATCGTTACCTTTTTCTTTCTCATATTGTTTGCTTAAGTCCTGTCGTTTTTTTGGTTTACATGCCTGATTCATGCTGAGCAGACGTCTTGATGCTGATAATAGCACCAGCACCTATATCATAATCATATTTTTGAAAATTTTTCAAGAAGTGCTTTCCCATACCGCTTGTTGGCGATATCAAAGCTGAAGCAGGGTGTACGCGGTTTGAAGTGGTGACCAATGAAGGTCATTGGGTGACGATGTAAATCGCAAAATACGGCTCGGGAACGTGAAAGTGAGGCTTCCTGGAGCCTTGGGCGAGAGTTGTGCATCGTTGCTGCTGGGGCCTATGCCGAAATTCTGGCAGGATGCAAGCCTTGACAGTTTGGGGCAGACATGATAGATTTCATGAAATTTATTTCAAGCCCATGCGAGCTGCCAGCTCAGGGCATTAGTTATGTGGGAAGGGTAGGTGATAGCAGGCAAGGAACTGGTCATACCGATTCTGACTGGATTGTTTAGGCTTACTTCGGGTTCACTATTCGATTGTTGCGAACAGAAATACCAGTACTGCTTGTGTGAGTATTGGAAAAACGTCGGATTTGGTAGTTGAGAAAGTCGGGTTTTGATGTTAAGGAAGGGAAACGATGAACTGGTTTGAGAAAAAAGAAAAGCTATCCAGACGCCAGATGCTGAAACTCATGGGAGCAGCAGGCGTTAGCAGCTATTTTCTGACACAGTTTGGTGAGCAAGCTTTTGCACAAGGTATGAATATCCCTGATTCAGGTGCTGTATTGCCTACCGATAACCGCACGCTACGGTGGATTGACAGTGGTGATCAGAAAGCGGTTTTCTTTCGTGAATATTTTGCGGCCTACGAAAGAGCCCACTCCAACATAAAAGTTGCCTATGATCCTTTGCCCTGGAATGAAATTGCTCAGGTTGTACCTCTGGGTATTCGCAATGGTACGGCGCATGATGTCTTTATGCTGCCGTTGAGTGTGAGCGGCGCGCAAGCGGTTAGCGAAGGCTGGGTACAGCCGTTAGACGACTTTATTCCCAATTTTGCCGAATGGAAAGCCCAGTTCCCGCCAGGAATATTCTTGCCTGGTATCACAGATTTTGATGGTAAGACCTACAGCTTTCCCTTTACCTCCAATAAGCGTTACGGCACACACTTGCTTTATAACAAGGCAATGCTCGAGCAAGCTGGCTATGATCCTGAAAATGAGCCATTAACCTGGTCGACCTTTAGAGAAGCTGCCAAGAAAGTCACCGAACAGGGTAATGGTGCCTACTATGGCTTTATCATGGGGGGCAATCAGATTAACCGCTGGGCGGACGTCGTTAGGGGCTTTGCTCAAATGGCGGGAGCCGTGGGTGGTACAGGTGGTCAGATCACTGCCGATATGAACTTTCGAACCGGAGACTATAGCTACAATAGCGAAGAGTATATTGCAGCTATCGAACTGCTGTTTCAGCTTCGTGACGATGGTAGCGCCTTTCCGGGAATGCTCAGCATAAACGCGCCACAAGCCAGAGCCTTTATGCCGCAAGGTGCTGCGGGTATGATTTTACAAGGACCCTGGAATATTCCGCAGTGGGAAAGGGAAAATCCCGAGTTTGACTTTGGTGTTTCTACTCAGCCCTTGCCCGATGAAGGTGAAGCCTGGCCGCTGTCAATCAGCGAGGGTGGCGCCAATGCCCTCTGGATTTTTAAGGATAGCCCCAATGCTGCTATCGCAGGTGATATTTTCCATTACTTGGGAACGCTTGAAGGGCAAACGCAGTGGGCCAGTATTGTTGGTGCGGCAGACCCACCTATTTTGCCTGAGGCTGTTGCTAATGCAGAACTTAGCCCAAGAGCCAGACAGGCTTTGGATCTGTTTAATGAGCAAGTGAAAGTTGGCCCCAACCCAGTGGTGCGCAACCCTGACATTGTGCAGGTGACCTTAGAACTGCGCACGCCCGAGCCTAGCTTTGCACAGGTGGTACAAGGGCTTTACACCGGTCAACTGACCGACATCAGAGCTCAGATGAACGACCTGCAGGACCGCTATACTGCGGAGCTCGAGCGCGCCATTAGTGCCGCCAATGCCAAAGGTGCCGAGGTCTCGCGTGATGATTGGGTATTCCCCAACTGGGATCCGCGTAGCGACTACGGTGCTGAAAAATACGACGAACTGTAAGCTCTAAAGCCAGGGAGAAGGCTTTTTGCTTTCCCCCTGGTTTGTTTGGTGCAGAGTAGACTTCTTGCAAAAGTCCAGCTTGATGGCGATTCCAAGCAGTCTTAAGATTGCTCAGTTGATACTTTCGCAACAAGTCTAGTTTAAGGAGCGGTGTGGCACTACCTGATATCAATACTCGAGCGATAAGCTCGAGGCGTAAAAGTCTGTGGCAGGAAATCAGGAAGGCCAGATGGTGCTATATCTTTATGTTGCCTTCGCTCATCCTGACGGGAATGTTTACGTTTTATCCCATTTTTGCCTCCTGGCAGTTTGCCTTTTATGATTGGTCGGGTTTTACAGTCACAAAAACCTTTGTTGGCCTGGCCAATTTTCAAGAAGTGATAGGAGACAGACTCTTCTGGGGAGCTTTTCGCCGCTCTTTTATTTTCATGCTGGTTAGCGTACCTTTGCAAATGGGCTTGTCCCTGATTGTCGCTATTGTTTTAAATGATAAGGCACTCAAACTTGCGCCGCTTTTTCGCACGTTATTCTTTATTCCGGTTGTTACGACTGTGGCTATTGTTGGCATCGTCATGACATTCATCTTTAGCCCATTTAATGGCCCTGTGAATCGCATCTTACTTAGTAGCGGTATGGTGTCTCGGCCCATCGATTTTCTGGGTGGTGCCGATACTGCGCTGTGGACGGTAATAGGGGTTTTTGTCTGGAAGTGGTTTGGCATTACCATGATTTACTGGCTGGCTTCCCTGCAAACCGTACCTGCTGATCTTTACGAGGCGGCGCGTCTGGATGGCGCTGGGCGCTGGGCGCTTTTCAGGTATATTATTTTTCCACTACTTGTGCCTTTTGCCCTTGTTATTTTGCTGATTACCGCTGTTGGCTCTTTGAATGTCTTTGCACTGGTGCAAACCATGACGGGTGGCGGCCCCTTTTTTAGTAGTGAGGTTATGGAAGTGTATATTTACCGTACCGCCTTTGGTACTGGGGGGGGTGGCAGTGTGCCCAGACTTGGTTATGCCTCGGCAGCGGGTGTATTTTTTGGTCTGGCCGTCATGGTCATTACCATTTTGCAGGGACTGGCAGTGCGCGGTATGCGCTCAAGGCGGGTGAGTTGATAATGGACAGAGCAGTTAAGCCTAAATGGCTGACAGGTCGCTGGTGGTTTACTGGAAATCGCCCCAGGCTGATTATCACCTCTTTGATTCTTTTCCCCATCTGCTTTTTTTGGATTTATCCTTTTCTTTGGACGGTTTCGGCGGCATTGAAGAGCAATAGCGAAATATTTGCAGGTTTGGGACTCATTCCAAAAAGCTGGCAGTGGTCCAACTTTGCCAGAGCCTGGACTGAGGCAAATATTGGGCGCTACTTTGTTAATACGGTTATTATCACCGCGTCATCAGTGGCCATTGTGGTTGTGACCACTGCTATGATGGGCTATGTGCTAGGGCGCTACCGGTTTCCGGGCAAGCGTATTGTGATCGGCATTTTGGTGGCGACGGTTTTTTTGCCGCAGGGCTACACCATTATTCCGGTTTTTGAGTTGATCAATAATCTGGGTTTGGGTGGTTCACTGCTGGGAGTCATCCTGGGGACCAGTGGCGGGACTCCGATCATTTTCATTTTACTGTTCACAGGCTACTTTAGCCGCTTACCTCATGAGCTCGAGGAAGCTGCCATCATCGACGGAGCTGGGTTTTTCAGAGTATTCTGGCAGGTTATGCTGCCATTGTCACGTCCGATTATCGCTACAGTTGCCATCATGCAGACATTACAATCCTGGAACGACTTTTTGTTGCCTTTGGTGCTTACCTTGGCACGGCCAGACTTGCGGACTCTGTCTGTGGGCATTTATGCTTTTCGAGGTGAGTTTTTTGTTGATTGGTCAGGTATGGCGGCAGCAGCGACAATTACCATTTTGCCGGTTATCATTCTCTTCCTTTTTATGCAAAGATATTTTGTAGAAGGCATTGCTGGTGCGGTCAAGCAGTAAACTGCCTGAGGCTCGAGCCTGCCTTTGACACTAGGAGTGGTTGTGTGAAAAAAATTAGTTTTATCGGTGCAGGCAGTTTTGGCTTTACGCGAAAGCTTGTAAGGGACTTGCTGAGTTTTCCCAGGCTGGAAGCTTCAGAGATCGCCTTAATGGATATTGATGAGGAGCGTCTGGATTTTGCCAGGCGTGCTTGTGAACGTATTGTCGAAGCAGGGGGCTACCCTGCCAAGGTAACGGCTAGTACAGACAGGGCCAAGGTGCTCGAGGGTGCTGATTTTGTCGTTGTCACCATTTTGGTAGGCTCAACGGATATTTGGCGGCATGACATTGAAATTCCGAAACGATATGGCGTGGATATTAATGTGGGTGATACCAGGGGTGTGGCAGGTATTTTTAGAGCGCTAAGAACGGTGCCAGTTTTGGTCGATATCGCCAAAGACATGGAGCGCTACTGCCCCAAGGCCCTGATGCTCAACTATACCAACCCCATGGCCATGCTCTGCCGCGCCATCAGCAGGGAAACCAGCATTCAGGCAACAGGTCTGTGCCACAGTGTACAGGGAACGGCTGAAATGTTGGCAGCCTGGATTGGTGCACCCAAGCAGGAAATCACCTATACCTGTGCTGGTATTAACCACACAGCCTGGTATCTTGATTATCGCTGGAACGGGGAAGACGCCTATCCTTTGATTCACAAGGCTATTACCGAAAACTCGGATGTTTATAATGCTGAGCAGGTGCGCAATGAAATGTACCTGGCGCTTGATTACTATGTTACCGAGTCCAGTGGGCATAATTCCGAGTACAACTGGTGGTTTCGCAAACGTCCTGAGCTGATTGAAAAATACTGTACCCAGGGTACGAACTGGAACCCGGGGCATCACGCCTATATCCTAAAGGAGTACCAGCGGCGGCTGAATGACTGGCGTGATGATATCCTGCACTGGTTTGAGCAGGAGGTTGATTTAGAACCCAGTCATGAATACGCGGCCTATATCATGAACGCCATGTCAGGCGGGGAAGCCTTTCAGTTTAACGGCAATGTACCCAATAAAAACTTAATCAGCAATTTGCCCTATGATGCCTGTGTCGAAGTGCCGGTCTGGGTTTCCCAAAAAGGGCTCGAGCCTGTCGCTGTTGGTGCATTGCCCAAATCCGTTGAGCCTTTGACCAATCTCTGCTCGCAAATTGAAGAAATGGCAGTCGAGGCTATTTTGACGGGAAATCGCAAACTGATTTATCAGGCCGTGGCTTACTCACCCTTATCGGCTGCAGTTTTGTCCCTGACCGAAATCAAGGAGATGGTGGATGAGCTTTTTGCTATCAACGAAACCCATTTGCCTGCCAGCTTTCAGGCTCGCTAGCATTTGATTTAATTCCGGTTCCGGATAAATCATTGGGTTTATCCCAATGATTTATCCCGAGCAGGGCGTTAGGAAGCGAGGATTGCTTTGCAAATCTGTAACCAATTTATCGAGCTCGGCATAAGGATGAGTTTATGACCAAGAAACCCAATATCTTACTGATTACCTCTGACCAGCAGCACTTTGATACCTTAGGGGTTACGAATTCCAAAATCAAAACACCAGCACTGGATAGGCTCTGTCAGGAAGGTACACGCTTTAGCAGAGCTTACTGCCCTAATCCGGTCTGTACTCCGAGTCGTGCAAGCATTATTACTGGCATGTACCCTTCGCAGCACGGTGCCTGGACGATAGGAACCAAACTGCCCGAGGATGTGCCAACCGTCGGTGAACACCTGCAAGCTGCTGGCTATAAGACCGGACTGATTGGCAAGGCACATTTTCAACCGCTGGCAACACAAGAGGGTTCGGAGTCAATCGAGTGTCAGCCAATCTTGCGGGATCTGGATTTCTGGCGGGAGTTTCGCGGGCCCTGGTATGGTTTTAATCACCTTGAACTGGCGCGTAACCACGCTGATGAAAGCCACGTCGGTCAGCACTATGCGGTGTGGCTCGAGGAAAAGGGTCTCACAGATTGGCGTGACTATTTTCAGCCAGTACCTGGAGAAAACTCGGAAAAAGCACCTCAAATCAACAGAAAAGTGGGTTACTGGGCCAGAGAAGAGCGTAGCTGGCAATTGCCGGAAGAATTACATTACACTACCTGGACAGGTGAGCGGAGTCTGAGTTTTATTGAAGCGTCCGTCAAAGACGATGAACCGTTTTTTCTCTGGTCGAGTTTTCACGACCCCCACCCGCCCTATACCGTGCCAGAGCCTTGGGCCTCGATGTACGACCCTGAAGATATGCCGATTGCTAGAGTGACTCAAGGTGAGCATGATAAAAACCCCTGGCATTTTCGGGAGACCCAAAAGGAAAAAGCCGATTTTGGTGATTGGCACGAGCCTTTTCAGGCACATGGTTGTTCTTCGCATCTCTATCCTGAGGATGAACTTAAAAAAGATATGGCAGTCTATTACGGCATGATCAGCTTTATGGACCGTGAGATTGGGCGCATTCTGGATAAATTGGATGAACTGGGCATTGCTGATAATACAATTGTGGTATTCAGCACGGATCATGGACACTTTATTGGACAGCATGGTCTCATTGCCAAAGGACCATTCCATTATGAAGATATGCTCAAACTCCCCTTTATCGTGCGCTGGCCCGGTAAAGTGCCTGCCAATCAGACCAGTGAGGCACTGCAAAGCCTGGTGGATTTGGCGCCCACCTTTTTAAAGCTTAGTGGTCAAAGCGTACCGGGGGAAATGCAAGGTGTAAACCAGCTGGCGGTTTGGCAAGGCAAAGAGACGGAGGCGCGGGATTTTATCCTCTGCGAAAATCGACATAATCCGGTCATGCCGCACCTGCGCACCTATGTGAACGAGCGCTATAAGATTACGGTTTACCGCGAGGCTGACTATGGTGAGCTTTTTGATTTGCAAGAAGACCCGAGTGAACTTAGTAACCTCTGGCATGAGCCACAGGCACAGGGTATTAAGCTCGAGTTACTCCACAGGTTTATCCAGGCCAGCCTAAAAACAGAGCCCACCCGCATGCCGCGTATTGCGGGTGCTTAAGGAGACTATATGCGCATCTTATACCTTGATATTGACTCTTTACGACCTGACCACCTCTCTTGCTACGGTTATCACCGTAAGACCTCGGCCAATATTGACAAGCTGGCAGCCGAAGGCATCCTGTTTGAAAATCTTTATGCGACGGATACGCCTTGTTTGCCGAGCCGTACCGCTTTTTTCGGAGGTCGCTTCGGTGTGAATACAGGTGTGGTCAATCATGGCGGTATTTATGCTGATTTGCCCCTGCAAGGGGAGAGTCGCGCCTTTCGCAGCGAGTTTGCCCAGAATACTTTAGCCAGTGTTTTGCGCCGCGCAGGCTACCACACTGCCAGCATCAGTCCTTTTCCCAATCGGCATACGGCCTATCAGGTCTGGTATGGCTTTACGGAAACCTATGATACGGGCAAAGGTGGTTTAGAGAACGCTGACGAGATGTATCCACCGGCTAAAGCCTGGCTCGAGCAAAATGCTCAAAAGGATAACTGGTTTTTGCATGTCAACTTCTGGGATCCGCATACCCCTTATGACCATCCGGCAAGCTACGGTAATCCTTTCGCCAATGAACCCATAGAAGACTGGTACAGCCAGAACCTGCTAGACGCGCAAAACGCCAGCTTTGGCCCGCACGGTGCCCATGATGTTCCGGGTTATGACGACATTTTGCCACCTGAGTGGACAATGGGTGTGGGGCATATCAAAAATCTTCAAGATGCCAAAGCCCATATTGACGGCTATGACACAGGCATCCACTATGCAGATTACTATATTGGCAAGCTTATTCAGGACTTAAAGGATATGGGAATTTACGACGATACCGCGATTATTCTCTGTGCGGA
Organism: uncultured bacterium; assembly: GCA_964655595.1. Lineage (GTDB taxonomy): Bacteria > Deinococcota > Deinococci > Deinococcales > Trueperaceae > CAZZPQ01. Next base: position 27,519 of record CAZZPQ010000012.1, on the reverse strand, counting down.
CCACGGGGAAAATCAGGGTGAGCTGAATGTCTGGGGTGATCATCAGACGGCGGACCAGGCAACCAATCGTTTGCCGCTGATTATCCGCTGGCCGGGTGTCACTGATGCCCAGGCCGGGACGGTTAAAGAAGCTTTGCACTATCATCTGGATTTAACAGCGACCCTTGCGGAGCTTGTTGGTGGTGAACAGCCACTAAGCTGGGACGGCTCGAGCTTTGCTTCTGATTTGCAAAATACCAGCGATGCCGGGCGCGACTATCTGGTCTTGAGCCAGGGTGCCTGGAGTTGCCAGCGCTCTGTGCGTTGGCAGGATTATCTGCTGATTCGCAGCTATCATACGGGTTTGAAAGACTTTCCTGAATATATGCTTTTTAACCTCAAGAATGACCCCCATGAGACGAAAAACCTGGCTCAGGGCCAACGTGAATTGCTCAATCAGGGCTTACAAATGATGGACGCCTGGCTGGCTGAGCAAATGCCCAAAGCCTTAAGGGGTGATCCCTTCTGGGGTGTGATTGCCGAGGGTGGCCCTTTGCATGCCAATGAGAAAAGCCAGGTCTGGCAAGACTATCTGGCGCGTTTACGAGCCACAGGCAGAGCGCAGCATGCTGATAGGCTCGAGCGCTTTGGCGGACGCCCCTTTCGCAGCGGTCTGGAGTAGGGCATCAGCTGTCCGTGGCAGGTATCTGCCAACTCGTCAGTTCTGCCCAGTTATTGGCCCCAGCCATGATGACATCAAAAACAGGGTCTTTGATGTCGTAATAAGCGTTAGCATCATGGGGAAAATAGCGTGCTAACTGCCTTTTGATTTCGGCATAGGCATTGGCTGCCCCTGGCGTGGCGCGCAGGTAATCGCGGCACAGGAGCGCGTAGCGCTGATTAAAGCGACCGATCACCCTCACGTGTAAATTGATGCGGGGTTCTGGGTGCTGATAATAGTGCTTGGCAAGTTCGTGTGGTACTAAGTTCATGCCGGGTGGGCAATGATCGCCCTGAATGTCAGCGCGGTATGAATAGCCCAGGGACTCAAGTGGCTCGCGAATGTCATCATCTAGCTTGTGAAGTGTCAGTTGAATGTCGATGATGTCTTTGGCGGCCAAGCCTGGTACGCTGGTTGAGCCGATGTGGTGAATGGCCAGGGCTTGGTCAGCCAGTGCCTGACGCAAGTGCTTGCCCGCGCTGCTAAAGGCACTTGCCCATGAGTCTTGGTGTGGCTTAAGGATAATCATTCGGGGATTTAATTTTTAATCAGACAGGTACTTTTGAAAGGACTCAGGCACGAGAGAGGCTTTGATGAGCAAGCGCTCCCCTTCCTGTTTTACGTCACCCTGGCGCTCGAGTTGCTTGAGGGTTGCCTGAACGTTGCCCTGGACTTTACGCAGGGTGGCCTCATCTAGTCCTGAGTAGTCAGGGCGAGCAAGTTGTAAAAAGCTGCGCTGAAATGAGGGCAGCTCATCCAGCGGAATACGTTTTTCAAGCTCTGTCCAGTCAATGAAGTCGCTCATATTGTCATTATACTCAATACTCAGTACAGCATATCAGTACAGCCTGGTAGTCATAGCAGAATACCTCGTATTTCCCACCAGCTTTTCACGCGCCTGTGATGGTTCACATGCTGATTGAAAGGTGAGTCAAAGAGCAGTCCTGTACCGGGAAAAACGTCAAAATGCTTGGGATTGTCGTCAATTAAGTAGTCGGTTTGCAGCATGTACTTGTGACCACAGAAGATATAGTTCATGGGATCAAGAAAGGGAAAATGTTTGCGCAACCAGATGTACTTTTCGCTAAAGGAAGTCGGCACTTCCATAGCTGCTGTGGCTATAAAGATCTCATAGTGCTGACTGAGGTCAGCAATGACTTCCTGGGCGCCCTCGAGCACCTCAAGATTCATAAAAAAGCCGGGCTCATCAAGAATGGCGCGGGAGCGGTAGCGCTCTGCTTCGGGCAAATGCTCATAAAATGATATGCCTTTTAAGTCCTCGCGTTCCAGATTGCTTTGGAAAATAACATTGTGCCGCTCGAGCCGTCCCTTGATCTGGTCAGCAATAACATCATCCATATCGATAGCGATGCGTTTCACAGGGCTATGCTAACAGTAAAGCCGGGTGACTAATGTTGTAGATGAGATGTGCTTTATACCGGTTCCGGATAAATCCTTGGGTTTATCCCAATGATTTATCCCAAGCAGGGCGAGTTGAAAGCGGGGATTGCCTTTCAAATCCGTAAGCAATTTGTCGGGCTCGGTATTAGATGACAGTGTCGGCTTTTAGTAGCTAAAGGCAGCCCGCTAGCGTTACACTCAGATGATGAGAAGTGACCGACAGCCAAACGCAGTTCGTGATATCAAGGTGATTCCTTCCTATAACCGCTATGCTGAAGGTTCAGCATTGCTGCAATGGGGGCATACCCATGTGCTGGCTACTGTCAGCGTGGATTCAAAACTACCGCCACACCTGCGGGGGCAGGGTCATAAGGGCGGCTGGTTAACGGCGGAATATGCCATGTTGCCACGCAGTGCCCAGGAACGGATTCAGCGCGAGCGTCTTTATTCCAGTGGTCGCACGCAGGAAATCCAGCGCCTGCTGGGTCGTGTTTTGCGCAGTACCGTTGACTTGCGCCTATTTCCTAACCTGACTCTGACGGTCGATGTCGATGTCTTGCAGGCGGATGGTGGGACGCGCTGTGCTGGGATTGTGGCTGCCTATGCCGCTTTGCATGAACTGGCGAATAAGTTCATTTTTTCTGGCAAGCTTAGTGAGTGGCCGCTCAGGCACGAACTCGGTGCGGTCAGCGTAGGCAAGGTTAAGGGTGAGTCGCTTATTGATCTCGAGTTTAGCGAAGATTCGCAGGCTGACTTTGACCTGAATGTGGTTGCAACTGCCGAAGGGCATGTGGTGGAAGTACAAGGTGGTGCTGAACAGAAGCCAATTCCAGCCGAGGACTACGTGCAGCTTTTGGCAAGTGGCATCACGGCGGCCCAGCAGGTCATCAAGATGGTGAAGGTGCAGTTACCATGAAGCTGGTACTGGCAACAGGCAATAGGGGCAAGGTGAGAGAGTTCCAGGAGGCACTGGCAGATAGCGGGCTCGAGCTTGTCTCTGCGGGCGAATTGGGGCTGACTGACTTCCCGGCTGAAACAGGGGAGACCTACCTTGCCAACGCACTCATTAAGGCCAGATATCTGGCAACTGCCAGTGGCCATCTGGCACTGGCAGATGACTCAGGGCTCGAGCTTGCTGCTCTGGCCGGAGCGCCAGGCGTGCACTCGGCACGTTTTGGTGGGGACGTGTCAGATGCTGCACGCATTGCGTACTTGCTCGAGCAGCTTTCACAAGCAGATAGCCCTGAGCGCAGCGCACAGTTTGTTTGTAGCCTGGTACTGGCAAAGCCAGATGGTAGCTTTCGTGACTTTTCTGCGACCTGTCCCGGGCGGATCCTGGACGTGCCACGTGGTGCAGCGGGCTTTGGTTACGATCCGATATTCTGGAGTGAAGAATTGCACAAGAGTTTTGCCGAGGCGACTCTGGAGGAAAAACGGCGTGTCAGTCACCGAGGACGTGCCCTGCGCCTACTGCTGGATTGGCTCAGCAGCGAAGATGGACAACGGTTTTTCTCATAGATTCCGCTAAACCTCATAAAATACCGCTAAGCTATTAGGAGAGGGTGGGTTATTAGGCTGCCACTGCGCCTTAAAGAAAGGACACGTAATGATTATGAGGCAAATGGTATTTACCCTGCTGTTATCCCTGGTTGTTGCTCATGCTCAGATGCTGAATCCTGCTGCTGAAGCGTTGATTAAGGAAGGGCAGGCTGCCATGCAGGATGCACTGGCGACCTACGAGCGCCACTATCCTGATCAGCCCTTGTGGCGTGAGGCGATTGAAGCGGGTCGTGAGGCGGTGCGGCTGGCCCCGGGCCAGGCAGAGCCCCTGCGCTTTCTGGCTGAGGTCTACAGCCGCAGCAACTGGTATGGGCCAGCCTACCAGACCTGGAACCAGTTTCTTGATCTTGGTTTTGGCCTGGACGCTGACGCCGTGCCGCTTTTTGTAGCAGTGACTTCAGAACTGGCTTATACCAACTATAGTAATGGACAACTTAATACTGCCCTGGCCTATTACCAGCGTCTCATCGATGTTGTGCCTTATGAGATGGAGGGCTATATCTGGGTGGGGCGGATTCTGCTCGAGACAGCGCGGCCAGCCCAGGCCATTACCTACTGGGAAACCGTGGTGCAGCGCGATGTCAGCGATCAGCGGGCGCAGTATTTCCTCAAGCTGGCGCAAGATCAGGCAGCCTGGGGCATTGAGGCCGTCAACGCCTTTCGCGAGGGTGTGGCCCTCTATGACAGGAGTGATATGACGGCTGCCAAAGAGAGATTTGCACGCGCCATCAGTCAGAACGAGATGTACGCCGAAGCCTGGGCCTGGTTGGGTCGGGTGTATTTTGAAGAGGGTGATTACCAGGATGCGGTGATTTACTACCGCGAAGCCAACAGGCTCGAGCCTGAAAATGAGACCTACCGCTACTTTTTTCAGGAGTCTCAGCGGCGTTCTTAAGCCTGATGACGATCAGAAGAGAGGGCTTGTCCCTTTAACAGCCTTTACTGGGACTTTCTCGAGCGGCATAAGCAGCGTTTTGCGACGAACCCAAGGATGACGATGATGCTCAAGAGTCTTGAAAGCCTGCAAGACAGGGAAGCGGTGCTGGCACAGGCCCAAAAGGTCAAAGACAGCTTGTATCGTGGAGAGCTGTGAAACGCATTTCCCCGCAGCATCCTTGGGGATAATCCTTATCCGGAGCAGAGCGTTAGGAAGCGGGGATTGCTTTTCAAATCTGTAATCAATGTATCGGGCTCGGTATTACGCACCTGGCTGAGTTGAAAGCCAGGTGCTAGCATCGTCTTCATGGGACAGGAGCATTTCAGTTACCGCTTGCAAAAGGACCAGCGCATTCGCATATTTTGGCAAGGTCGCTGCATTATGACACTCGGAGGTCAGCGTGCTGTAGCCTTGATTCAGGAGCTTGACGGTAGTGATGACGGAGAAGTCCAGTTCATTCTGCAACGTGTGACAGGTAACTTTAAGCGTGGCAACGAACGTCATGGACGCAGACATTAATACACTTTGCGGTACTCATGGGTGCTATAGCTCGCAATTTCACATGTTTTTGCAAAATGTCAAAGCGACTCAGAGTAAAATGGGGCTGTGTCTGGCGAGGTCAGGTAGGTGCAGGGCCCTTTGTGAAAAAGGACAAAAGGACAAATGTCTCGATTGACACTTGTGCGTTGCGGTTGATATGCTTAGCAGGTAACTCGCGCAAAAGGGTAACTAGCCCTTAATCGCGTTTTTTTATGGTTTCTAACTTAATACCAAGATTTCGCTGACGTGGCAGTGATGCCATCATGCAAGAAAGGAGGGGCGTTTGGAAGCAAAGGGTGAAAAATTACTGCAAGACCTTGTGAATCAGGAAAAAGCTCTGCTGAGCAAGGTCGACGAAGCCAGGGCTCAGGCCAGTAAAATTGTCGAAGATGCCCACAAGGAAGCTTCCGAGTTAATCAGGCAGGCGCAGGTTCAGGGTGAAGCTTTGCTTAAAGAGCAGGCCGAGCGAACTGTTGCCGAAACCAAAGCTGCGCACAGCGGTATTCTCGAGTCGGTTCATTCAGCGGTTGCCAAGCTGCAAACTCAGGCAGAGGCCAATGGTGGCAAGGCTGCCACTACTGCGCTGCAAAAGGTCCTGCCATGATTGCAATGATGGATCAGCTCACAGTTATCGGGCGTCGATCAATTGCTAAAGATTTGTTGGTAGCCTTGCAGAGCCTGGGTGTCGTGCAGGTGGATCCGCTCGAGACGAGCGAAGACATGCTGGAGCGTCTTAAATTATCCAGTGAAGATCAGCAGGCCAAGGAAGACTGGACAGCCATCGTTACCAGAACGGATTACCTGCTGGGACTTCTTGGTGTGGATGAAAGCGCTGGCCGGACAGAAGTGCCCAGCAAACTGGATGATATCAAAACGCAGCTTGCCAGCATCGGTAAACAGGTCGATCAGTTAGTCGCCGAGCGCGACACGCTCCGTGATGATCTGGATATTGTGGGAGTGTATTTGCCTTTGTTGCGTGATCTGGCACCATCACTTGCCCAGTTTGATGACAGCCGCTATCTCACGGCGACAGCTTTCAGTATTACTGCTGACAAGCTCGAGGCTTCTCTGGCCACGATTGAAGAAGCGCTTGAAAGTCGCGTGGTGTTTCAAACACGGCCTAGGGGTAAGGATATGCTGGTTATTGCTGCAGCCTTGCGTAAAGACCGGGATATTTTGCGGGCTGCCATAAGCCGAACTGGTTTGGCAGAAATTAGCCTGCCAGAGAACTACGCCAAAGAAGGCATTGCCAAAGCTTCGCACTTGATGGAAGAGCGCTCTCAAAGTATTCCTAAGCGCCTCAATGTTATTAGCGAAGAGCTGCGCAAGCTGGCTGCCCAGCATGGCAGCAAGCTTCGTACCATGCATCAAACAGCTCTCAATCAGCAGTCTCGTCTGGAACGGCTTGAAGATATGGCTGCAGGTCGCTATGGCTTTGCTTTGCGAGGCTGGATGCCAGCTGCCGAGCGCAACAAGGTGGTTGAAGGCTTACGCAAGCAGTTTGGTGAAGAGCTCATCATCGAGGCTCGAGCTGCCGATGAGCATCATGATCATAATGTGCCCGTCAAACTTGACAATCCGCAGTGGATCAAGCCTTTTGAAGGGCTCTTGTCCTTGTTTGCCCCGCCAAAATACGGCAACTTTGATCCTAGTTGGACGCTGGCGCTGTTCTTTCCTTTCTTTTTTGGTCTGATTGTGGGTGATATCGGCTTTGGCCTCATGTTTCTGGCTTTGGGCTTATGGCTGCGTAGTCGTGGTCTGAATGGCAATAAGCTGAGTCTGGGACCGCTCGGTATCGTTATTCCAGCAACAGCCCTGCCGTCTATCGGTACGGTGATTAACTGGTGTGCTGCCTGGACCATGGTCTGGGGCTTCCTCTACGGGGAGTTCTTTGGCAATTTGCTAGAAAAGTGGCCTGCCAGCAATCCTATTTTTTATCCGACTTACAGTGATAAATACTTTGGTGTCATTCCCATAGCCATATTCCGAGTGCATGAATCGGGTTACGGCTTTGTCCTGACCTTGTGTATTGCCTTCGGTGCACTGCAAGTGCTGGGTGGTTGGGCGATTCGAGCCTATTATGGCTACAAGCATCATGATAAAAAGCATCTCTGGGAAGGTATCGGCATGTTCGCAGGGCTGCTGGGCATCATTGTCTTTGCCTATTCACTGCTGAATAATGGCAGCGACTTTGCCGCTATACCCACGATTGTCTGGGCGTTTTTTGCCCTGATGATGATCATCTTCTTCATAGCTGTGGTTATTTCCGGTGTTGTTCTGATGCCTGTGGAGCTCATTTCCAATTCAGGCAACATTCTCAGCTATCTGCGTCTTTTTGCCGTGGGGCTGTCAGCTGCGCTGATTGCCACACTTGTTACGGACCTAGGCTACGCTATTGGTGGGTCTTTGCCCATCATTGGTCCACTTTTGGGAATTGTGCTGGCGTTTTTTATTCACTTAATTGCCCTCGTTCTCAAGATCATCAGTTATACGCTGCAACCTTTGCGTTTGCAGTATGTTGAATTCTTTACTAAGTTCGGCTTCTATGAGGAAAGTGGCCGTCCTTACAAACCATTCCGGCTTTTTGGAGGAAAAGCATGAAAAAAGTACTGTTCGTTTTGGTCGTAGCTGTTTTAGCGAGCTTAGGCATCGCCCAGGAAGTAGGGGCATCGGTAGGCGATGGCCTTATTGCCATTGGTGCTGGTCTGGCGATTGGCGTGGGCTGTGTGGGTGTAGGTATTGCCATGGCCGCTATCGGTAGTGCTGCGGCGGGTACGCTTGCTGAACGCCCCCAGGCATTCGGTCAGTTGCTTATCTATCTGGTTATTCCAGAAACCCTGATTATTTTTGCCTTCGTGATTGCATTTTTCTTGCAAGGTAGCATTGGCTAAAATGGCGAATCTAGCTGCTCTGCTTGATCAGGAAGTCAGAGCGGAGATCGAAGCCATTCTCTCCGAGGCGCAAGCACGTGCCTCGGAGATTATCGCTGACGCGCAAACTGAAGCGGACGAGAGCCTGAAAGACTACCAGCGCAGGGCTAAACAGCAACATGAGGCTGCGTTGGTACGGGCTAAAAGTGCCGCGCAGCTCGAAGCCTCTTCGCTGAAACTCCGCGCCCAGCATAGTGCGGTCGAAGGTGTTTTGGCCTCTGTCCGCAGCGAGATCGACGCTCTGGCAAAAAACAAGAAAAAATATGAGGCTGTTCTACAAGGCTTAGTCTCAGAAGCTTTAAACGGCTTGGGTAGTGGTGATAAGGCTACCCTGATTGTGAATCCGGAAGATAGGTCAGTGGCTGAGAAGATTGCTCAAGATCTCGGAATTGATAAGGTGGAAACCAGTTCCGATGTTCGGGCTGGAATTCAGCTAAAAGCAGGTAATGTGCTACTGGAAAATACCCTTTATGGGCGTCTGGAAGCGCTTCAGGATGAATTAGCATCTGACATATCAAAGGTGTTATTCGGTTCAGGCGAGGCTTAGCATGTCGGCAGATTTGGGCTATATCAATGCTCGAGTACGGGGTATGAAGTCCAGACTGTTAGGGTCTGAGTTTTTTGCTTCGGCACTGGACATGTCTGACTTTCGAAGCTTTGTGACGGCCTTGGCGCAGTCTCCCTATGGTCGTGACTTAGAAGAAGCTCAGGCACGTTTTGATGATCTGAAAGCTATCGATCATGCTCTGGCAAGTAATTTCCAGCAGACCACTCGCAGTATCTTAAACTTTTCTGACGGTCAGCCTCAGGAGCTGATTGCTCTGCTTTTATTGCGCTATGACCTGAACAATCTCAAGTCGATTGCGCGTGCCAAGCATGCCGGGCGTTCCACTGAGGACATCAAGGAAGTTCTGTTTCCAGCGGGAAATTTAAAGCTTGCCCTTTTGGAAGTAGCTGCCAGCAGCAGTGACATGGCTGCGGCTGCACAAGCATTGGGGGCGTCTCAGAGCCCTCTTAGGTCGGTCTTTCTTCGCGCCAGCCAGCAGTACCAGAGTGATCAGGATCTGTATGCACTGGAGCTTACGCTTGACCGTGCCTATTACCGGATTGTGATGGAGCGCCTTCAGCAATTGCGGGCGCCTGCTGATTTCGTGCGCTATTTGCAGCGTGAAGTTGACGCTACGAACCTGCGCACAGCACTTAAGTTGCGTGGTCGTGAAGCAAGTACCGATGAACTTTTTGTGGCTGGCGGTAAGGAAGTCAGCCGCAGCATGTTTGACAGCCTGCTGATCGAAGACTCGAGTATGCAGGTTTTAAGTGGCACGAGTTTTGCTGAGGTTGCTGGCACCAGCAACTTGAGTGAGGCTGAAGAGCAGATTCGTGCGGTACTGAATCAGGCAGCCAAGCGTTTGGCGCTTGATCCCCTGTCCATTGGCGTTGTGGCCAACTACTTGCGCATGAAAGAAGGCGAAACTGCCAGGCTGCGCTTGCTGGCACGTGGTAAGTTTTATGGTGTGCCACGAGACACTCTGGTGAAGGAGTTGGGCAATGCCTAAAATGGTCGTTGTGACTGACAATGAAACTGCCACGGGTTTTCGCCTGGCTGGTGTTGAGGTGCGCGAAGCCAATCCTGAGACAGCCCAGTCCATCCTGGAAGATATTATTGGGGCAGATCAGTATGGTCTGGTGGCAGTCGACGAAAGCCTGATTGTGGATCCGATTAAATCCACAGAGCGTGCTATGCGTGGACGTGACTTACCTGTTATTTTGCCCATGCCGAGCCTGGGGGCAACCTTTGGTGAGGCGGATGACGCAACCACATACATGCAAAACCTGGTGCGCGCTGCCATCGGGTTCGATATTAAACTCGAGTGAGAAGGAGACGTTATGGCAATTGAAGGCAAAATCCAACGTATCTCCGGCCCTGCAGTCATTGCTGAAGGCATGATGGGCGCCAGGATGTATGACATCGTGCGCGTTGGTAAAGAGCAGTTGGTCGGTGAGATTATTCGCCTGGATGGTGATACCGCGTTCGTCCAGGTGTACGAGGATACCGGTGGTCTGATGATCGGTGAAACGGTAGCCTCAACAGGCTTGCCTTTGGCAGTTGAGCTGGGGCCAGGCATGCTGAATGGTATCTTTGACGGTATCCAGCGTCCATTGGATAAAATTCGTGAGCAGTCCGGGACCTATATTGAGCGTGGTATTGAGGTAAGCTCACTGGATCGCAGCAAAAAGTGGGATTTCAGCCCCTCGGTCAAAGCAGGCGACGATGTTTCTGGGGGCAGCGTTTTGGGAACTGTTCCCGAGTTCAGCTTTACCCACAAGATTCTGGTTCCCCCAACCATCAAAGGTAAAGTGAAGACCATCGCAGCGGCCGGCCAGTACACCATTGACGATGCTATTGCCGAACTGGAAGATGGTACCAAGCTGCGTCTGGCACACTACTGGCCTGTCCGCCGCGCTCGTCCGTTTGAACAGAAGCTTGACCCCATCACACCATTTCTGACCGGTATGCGCATCCTGGATGTGCTTTTCCCGCTGACCATGGGCGGTACCGCTGCCATTCCTGGTCCCTTCGGTTCTGGCAAGACCGTCACTCAGCAGTCTGTCGCCAAGTACGGCAACGCTGATATTGTGGTGTACGTAGGTTGTGGTGAGCGCGGTAACGAAATGACGGACGTGCTGGTTGAGTTTCCCGAACTCGAGGATCCCAAAACTGGCAACCCACTCATGCAGCGTACTGTGCTGATTGCCAATACCTCCAATATGCCGGTGGCTGCTCGAGAAGCCTCTATCTATACAGGCATTACCCTGGCTGAGTACTTCCGCGATCAGGGATATGGCGTCTCGCTGATGGCGGACTCTACGAGTCGCTGGGCTGAAGCGCTGCGTGAAATCGCCTCACGACTCGAGGAAATGCCCGCTGAAGAAGGCTATCCACCTTACCTGGCCTCGCGCCTGGCAGCCTTTTATGAGCGTGGCGGTCGTGTCATTACCCAAGCAGGTGATGAAGGTGCAGTCTCTATTATCGGCGCTGTATCACCGGCCGGTGGTGACTTTTCTGAACCCGTCACCCAGGCGACCCTGCGCATCACGGGTTGCTTCTGGGCACTGGACGCGTCACTGGCACGCCGCCGTCACTTTCCGGCGATCAACTGGAACCGCTCCTACTCACTCTTTACTGGCATTTTGGAAGACTGGTACCGTGAGAACGTAGCAGCGGACTTCCCGCAGGTTCGCGAGCGCGCTGTAGCGCTTCTACAACGTGAAAACGAATTGCAGGAAGTCGTTCAGCTGGTAGGACCGGATGCTCTGCAGGACCAGGAGCGCCTTATTATTGAAACCGGTCGCATTTTGCGGCAGGATTTCCTGCAGCAGAACGGTTTTGATCCAGTAGATGCCTCATGTACCATGAGCAAGGCCTATGGCATGCTGCAGATGATGATCAAGTTTTATGACAAGGCCAGAGCCAGCCTGGATGTAGGTGGAACTGTCGATGAAATTCTCACAAATGACATAACCGAAAAGATCAACCGCGCACGTTATGTAGCAGAAGACGAGTTCGAGTCCTACAAGGCGACTGTTATCAAGGAACTTGACCACGCCTTTGCAGTTCCGGCATAAAGGAGATTTGAATGAGTTCTAACCTACTAAAAAAAGTTTATAGTGATGTGAGCTATGTCTCAGGGCCGCTCCTGTTTTTGAAAAATGCGCCCGACCTGGCCTATAACGCCATTGTGCGCATCAAAGATGGTAGTGGTCGTGAGCGCGGTGGTCAGGTCATTGATGTTTCTGATAAGTTTACGGTTTTACAGGTGTTTGAAGAAACTTCGGGCATTGACCTTGCCTCTACCACGGTGAGCCTCGTTGAAAATGTAGCACGTTTGGGTGTGGCTAGAGATATGATTGGCCGCCGTTTCAACGGTATTGGTGAACCCATTGATGGCTTGCCCGAGGTTGTGGCAGACAAGCGTCTGCCCATCGGTGGTGCGCCTATTAACCCGGTTGCCCGCGAAAAACCTGAGGAGTTTATCCAGACGGGTATTTCCACTATTGACTCCCTCATGACCCTGGTGCGCGGTCAGAAGCTGCCCATCTTTTCAGGCTCGGGTTTGCCAGCAAATGAACTGGCAGCGCAGATTGCCCGCCAGTCCAAGGTGCTTGGTGAAGGTTCCGAGTTTGCTGTGGTCTTTGGAGCGATGGGAGTTACCCAGCGTGAGCTGACCTTTTTCACTCAGGAGTTTGAGCGCACCGGTGCGCTGGCACGTTCGGTACTTTTCCTCAACAAGGCAGATGACCCGGCTGTAGAGCGCCTTCTGACACCACGCATGGCACTGACTGCTGCCGAATACCTGGCCTTTGAACACGGCTATCACGTGCTGGTTATTCTGACGGATATGACCAACTACTGTGAGGCGCTGCGCGAAATCGGTGGTGCTCGAGAAGAAATTCCGGGTCGCCGTGGCTATCCTGGCTATATGTACACGGATTTGGCCTCGATTTACGAGCGTGCAGGTGTGGTACATGGAGTTGCTGGTTCAGTTACCCAGATTCCCATTCTGTCAATGCCAGATGATGATGTCACCCATCCCATTCCTGATCTGACGGGCTACATTACCGAGGGTCAGATTTATCTGGCACGCGCGCTGCACACACAGGGTTACTACCCACCCATTAATCCTGGTCCCAGCCTGAGCCGTCTGATGAACAACGGTATTGGGGAGGGTAAAACCCGCAAGGATCACAAAAATGTTGCGGACCAGCTTCAGTCAGCCTATGCTAACGGGCTGGACCTGCGCCGCCTGGTGGCTATTACGGGTGAGGATGCACTTTCGGAAAATGACAAGCAGTATCTCAAGTTCGCTGATGAGTTTGAGAAAGAGTTTATCAACCAGGGTTCGGAAGATCGTGATATTGACCACTCTTTAAACATCGCCTGGAAAACCCTATCGGTGCTGCCTCAATCTGAGCTTACCCGCCTGAGCCGTGATCAGATCGATAAATACTACGGTGCCAAGATGGATGAGCTTTGGGGTTCAGCGAAGGACAGAATCTAGGGGCCTGCGCCCTTAGCGGAGATTACTATGGCTGAACAAGTTGCTCCAACCCGCTCTAACCTACTCCAGCGCCGCGATCAACTGCGTTTGGCGATCAAAGGTGCCGACTTGCTCAAGCGCAAGCGGGACGCGCTGATTGGTGAGTTTTTTGACCTTGTCAAGGTATCTTTGCAGGCCAGGCGAGATCTTAGCAATATCAGTAAGGAGGCTTATTTTAGTCTCTTTCTGGCCAAAGCCTGGGATGGGCCAGAAGCAGTCGAAAGTCTGAGTCTGGCCGAACAAAGTGGTGTTGATCTGCAAATCAAGGTGCAAAACCTCTTTGGGGTAAAGGTGCCTCAGGTACAAAGTCCCAAGTTCAGCTCGAGCCTGCCCTTTTCGCCCATCAACGCGGGTGCGCGAACACTCGACGCCGCTGCTGAGTTTCGCAAGCTTACCGAAGCGCTGGTCAATGTGGCAGCGACCGAGACAAGACTGCGCCGCATCGGTGAGGAGATCAAGAAAACCAGTCGCCGTGTGAATGCGCTCGAGCAACTGGTCATTCCCGGTATTAATCGGCAGATTAAGGATATTCGCAGTGTGCTTGACCAGCGTGCCCTAGAGGAAGTAACGGTGCTTAAACGCATCAAGAACAAGCTCGAGAAGCGTGCTGAAGAGCAAAAACTGACGGCTTAGGCATCTGCTTGATCACCAGCTACCGCCCTCACTGAGGGCGGTTTTTTTGTAGTTAGTGCAGTTTCCAAAGATATTAGTCGTGTTTTGCAGTAATACCAGTTCCGGATAAATCATTGGGTCTATCCCAACGATTTATCCCGAGCAGAGCGTTAGGAAGCGGGGATTGCTTTTCAAATCTGCAATCAATTTATCGGGCTCCGTATAAGGTAGGCAGTTTTAGCACGTTTTTCCCGTCATGCTGAGGCGCTGTTTATTTACATATGCCAAGGATTCAGACTGTGACTGCCTAACGAAGCATCTCGCCAAGAGATAATCGCAGTTGACGAGAGCGCATGACTGACTTCTTTGCAAACGCCATGCAGTCTAGGCTCAGTATGAGAAAACAGGCATTCTATTAGCGTTTCCAGGCTTTGTTGAGACAAGCCGAATGAGTTGATTTCAAACCCCCAGGTCGCATAGGTCATTGAGATATCTCAATGACCTATGGAAACGCTATATGTATACATGCTGACAGGATGCTGAACCAGTTGGACACTGTGCGATCAGAAACAGGATAGAATCGGGTCTATCTGCTTGTTAAGGAGTTCTTATGTTACAGCTTGAAGCAACACAAGGCGACACTTCCTGGTTTATCCATGACCGCTTTGGTATGTTTATCCACTGGGGTCTGTATGCCTTGCCCGCGCGCCACGAGTGGGTGATGAGCCAGGAGCGCATCCCTCAAGATAAGTACCAAGTCTATTTTGAGCATTTTGATCCCGATCTCTATGACCCGGTGGAGTGGGCCGCGCTGGCCAAAGCTGCGGGCATGAACTATGTCGTGCTGACCGCCAAGCACCACGAAGGCTTTTGCCTCTGGGATACCAAGGTCAGTGATTATAAGGCGACTAACACGCCTTGTGGACGTGATTTGTTGGCACCTTTTGTCAAGGCTTTTCGTGACGCAGGGCTGCGCATTGGTTTTTACTATTCACTGCTTGACTGGCATCATCCAGATTTTCCTGTCGATATCTATCACCCGGATAGGGACAGATCCGAAAGTGACATTGCAGCACTCAATCAGGGACGTGACATCCGGCGTTATAGCGCTTATATGCGGGATCAGGTTCGGGAGCTGCTCAGTGATTATGGCAAGATTGACATCATCTGGTTTGACTTTTCTTATCCTGAGCGCAGTTACAGGGGGCTTCCGGGCAAGGGTCACCTTGACTGGGAAAGTGACAAGTTGCTTGAATTGGTTCGCTCACTGCAACCTGATATTATCATCAATAACCGTCTGGATTTGCCAGGAAGTGCCGATGTATTTACCCCAGAACAGTTCCAGCCACGTGAATGGTTCAGCGTTGAAGGCAAAGCTGTTGTCTGGGAAACCTGCCAGACCTTTAGTGGTTCCTGGGGTTATCACCGAGATGAGGCAAGCTGGAAGTCGCCTGAACAGCTGATTCAGATGCTGGTGAATACGGTGGCAACAGGTGGCAATCTGCTGATGAACGTGGGTCCAACGGCGCGGGGCAGCTTTGACCCGCGTGCCAAGGCGGCACTGACAAGCTACCGCGACTGGCTGGCTTTGCATGGGCGCGCTATTTATGGTTGTACACAAAGCGTGTATGCAGCGCCACAGGATTGCCGCTTTACGCAAAACGGTAACAGACTCTATCTGCATATCTTTACCTGGCCTTTTCGGCATCTGCATCTGGACGGATTTGCTGGCAAGGTTGCCTACGCCCAACTGCTGAGTGACGCTAGTGAAATTCGCTTGCTCGAGCCTGGTAGGCACAGTGAATGGAGCATTGCCGAAACCAACGCCACCACGCTGACGCTCGAGTTGCCTGTACGCAAACCGGATGTCATAGTGCCGGTAATCGAACTCTTTTTAAAAGACTGAGGCGGCGTGATGTATCAGCTGGAAGTTTGTGTGGATAATCTGGCCTCGGCGCACGCTGCTGTGCAGGCTGGAGCAGACCGGCTCGAGTTGTGCAGTGCGCTTGAAACAGGTGGTCTGACGCCCAGCAGCGCTTTTATTGAGCAGTGCTGCCAGTTGGCTGTTCCCATTCATGTCCTGATACGCTACCGCAGCGGCAGTTTTAGCTATGATGCTGCTGAAATCAGGCTGATGAAAGAGGATATCATTCGTGTCAGGCAGATGGGGGCAGCTGGTGTGGTCATTGGCGCACTGACAAATGACCAGGCGCTTGACCTGCCTGGTCTGGACACCCTAAGAAAAGCCGCAGGTGACCTGAAAGTTACTTTTCACCGTGCCTTTGATCTGGTAAGCGACCCCTTTGCGTCACTGGATGTCCTCGTGCAACTTGGCTTTGATTATATCCTGACAGCGGGGCAGCGGGCGACTGCAGATAAGGGTGTGGCTCTCTTAAAGGAACTCGTCGCCTACGCTAACAGTCGCATCCGCATTATGGTGGGCAGTGGCGTTCAGGTTCAGAATCTTAAGTCCCTGGCCCTGCAAACAGGTAGCAGAGATTTCCATGGTACATTTTCACGACTTTTCTCTCACTGCCAGGCGCAGGAGTATGACGCCATCGGCTTCTCGGCTGTACAAAAGCTCAGCCACCAGCAAGATATTGCTAGTGCCAAGGCGCTTTTAGCTGAGCTTGCCCAAGACCATGATGACTTAATACCAGTTTGGGATAAATCGTCTGGGTTATCCCAATGATTTATCCCGAGGTCATGTTCTTGGCTTTCCTAAATCCTGAACGAAGGTAGTCCAAGAGATAGGGTCCATCTCTCCATCTCTAAATACAGGTTGAGCAAATGTTAGGTGCGAAAGGGAGGTTTGATGCCTGATACATTCTACGCGATGGTTCCGGTGGCTGCCTTTGCTGTTACGATCATCACATCAGGCTACTTGAGTTGGTGGGCGAAAGGTAAGCGACAGATCGCCTATCGCAGCTTCGCGACGTCAGCAACAGTGTCGTTAATCGTCCTGTTGGGGTCTTGGCTGGAAACTGCGAATCTGGATCCCTTTATGCTTTATGCCATGATCATGCAGGCGCTAATCTTTGGTCTTGTTGCCTTCGTAGTCAGTCTACTCCTTTTCTGGTTGCGCCGTGTAATGACGAACCGGTAGTATGCGGCAGCTCGAGCAGCCTTCCATCCCTGGCCTGCGTGCGTAAGGTGAGTGAAGTATTGCTCGAGATTTGCTGTCATTTACCCTTAGTCTAGATCGAAGAGCTATGAATACCCTCAATAAGCTTGAACTCGTTTCACAAGGCATTGGAATTGCCGTGATTCATTTTGTGACTACCTTTATGCTGGGCTTTGCCACCGGGGTAGGAACCCTGAAAGGCCCCTGGGTCATTATCAACAAAACCCTAACTTTTCCTCTTTCCCTTTTTTCTGGTCCGGATAATCCTCTGTTAGGCTGGCTGGGCTGGATTGTCTTAAGTCTGGTCTGGGGATTTGCCATCGCCTATTTCTTGCAACGAAGGAGCTAAAGATGCGCTATGTTGTACTGCTATTAGCTATCCTTTTAAGTGCCTGTGCAGCTAAGGATTCTAAAGCTCTGGCCCCTTACTCGAGTGCCACCCTGACCGCAGGCGTAGGGCTGGGGGACATCAAACTGGGTGAGGCCACACTGGGTTGGGTGGTAGATAGATTTGGGCCAGGTCAGGTAGCAGTGGGTGTGTCCGATGTGGACGTCTGGATTGAGCTGGGCTTCATGATGGGAGAAGTCCGCTTTATTTTTGGTGTCTCGGGTCAGTGTTATCAGGATACCGACAGCCCCATGACACGCCTGCCAGTCAAACCCAACATCAAAGCACTTCTGCAAAAATATCCCTCCTGCAGGCATTTACCCCTCACGGAAATCTATCTGACCGCCAAGGACACCGACCCCGGCAAGACCTTCTACAAGGGCAGCACCCATCAGGGCATAAGGCTCTGGCAGCACTTTGTCGATATCGACGTTTCGCCTGACACAGGCATATGGGTTCAACTGATGTCAGCCAGGCAGAAACTGGGTTATCTCGACACCGTCGAATTACTTGAACGCACCACCGCGCCACCAGGTGTTCACCTCTACTATTCGGAGACCCTCAATCTTGACGACATGGTGGTGCGGCAGTTGTGGATTTTTACGCCCCCAGACTGAGGCTGCGGACCAGGCGGGATACCTCTCGAAAGTTCGATACCTGGGCTGTGTTTGAAATGGTCTGTGGACTACAGCGAAACCCCCAACAACCCCCGTGTAATCTGAAAGCCGCTGGCAAGGCTGCCTTGTCTGGCTGCATGTCCCTGCAAAGTTGCACCTAGAAGCTCCATGAGCTGCTCAAGTTGCCCCTCGCCCTGAATACAGGCGTCCAGATCAGCCGCGTAGCGGGCGTAGACCTCGGCGTCCGCGACTACTTGTATGAAGGGGATAAAGGGATGGTTTTGCTGGGGATGATTGTCAACATAGGCCAGCATGATGTCTGCACCTGTGGCACCTAAACCAGTGACTTGCTCGAGCCAGTCCTGGGTGGGTGACTGCATGATGTGAAAGCCGGCTTTGCCCAGGCTTTGCCCGTAGGCAAGCGTGGCTGTGACAGTATTCTCTGGCTGTAGGGCCTCAATAAAGCTGCCATACAGGCAGCTATCCGGTATGACGACAGATCCCCCCGCTGACGTCAGCAGGCGGCAGAGTTGTGCCAGCGCCGTAGCCAGCGCGGGTGGTGGCTCTGTAGTCGTCAAAATCGACAGACGTAAGCTCTCAAGACCGACCTCTTGCCTATCTGATGCTCGCGTTCGGGCTGATGCTGGCGCTTGGGCCAGGCGCTCACGGAACCAGCCTTCGACCTTGTGTGTAACCGTGTCAATGCCACCATCAAGCTGAATGCTCGCCCAGCCAAAGCGCTGTGGGTCCAGACCTTGTTGTCTGAGTTCCTGACGAAAAAAGTCATTATGGGTCTTTTCGCAACCGTGCTCGAGTAAAAGTGCCTGCCCGATAGCCGGATGCCTGAGGTAACCAAGGAGTGTGCGGCTAAACAGGCGCTCGCTGTCACCGCTCGAGGCGCCACAGCCTTCAGTATGCACCAGCGCCACAAAGCGGCCCAGCGCGGACTGGTTGAGCCTGTCGGCCATCTTCAGGGCAATTTGCCCCGAGCAGAGGCTGGTCGGCAGAATGAGATTGATCTTTTGCAGACTGCCCTCTGACCCATAGGCGGGATACTTCAGGCTTATGGGCGGCTTGAGTGGTGCAAGCCGTAGCGGCTCGCCGTCGGGTAGAGGAGCTTTTTGCAAAAGTGGCAGCATCACCCCACTGATCTGTGGCCAATTGCGCCACAGTTGCACCTGGGCGTGCCCGGCGCGTTCTCCCACTGAGTGTTGACCTGAAGCGATCTTGAGGGCGTACTGCAACGTCTCCTGACCCAGCTCATCCATATTGCCACCGTCGAGATATGTGCCAGCATTCACGTCCATATCATCCTCGAGCAGTTTAAAGCGCTCGGTCGTCGTGACAATTTTAATAGTGGGAACAAAAGGAAAGTTGGTGATTGAGCCGTTGCCTGTCATAAAAAAGATCAGGTTGCAGCCGCTGGCTACCTGCCCGGCAATACTCTCTAAATCATTACCCGGGCTATCCATGAAGGTAAACCCAGCTTGTGTCATCGCTTCACCGTAGTCGATGACAGCGTCCAGACGTACCTCTGGGTGCTTTTTCATGGCAGCGCCGATGCTTTTTAAGACGATGTTGTAAAGCCCACGCAGCTTGTTACCGCCCGAAGGATTTCCCTCAGCGCTGCTACCGTGCCAGGCCGCCCGCGCCTTAAAACGCTCAACCGTTGCCAGGAACTTCTGGGCGACCTCGAGGCTTGCCACCTTTTGCAGCACATAGGCCTCTGCACCAATGAGTTCATCGGTTTCTGCCAGATTGGCATAGCCCCCCTGACAGATAATCTCGCGAGCAACCCAGGCAGCCAGCGGATTGGCAGAGATGCCCGAAAAGGCGTCGGAGCCACCGCACTGCAAAGCCAGCTTGAGTTTACTGGCGGGGTACTCGCGGCGCTGGCAGGTATTGACCTGCCTAAGCCAGCCCTGAACCACTGCCTCGCCTTGCTGCAGACACTGCTCGAGGTCGGCGTTCAGGCTCATAAAAGCGTGCGGCACGTCATCCAGAAGATAGTGATTGTGGCGCATATAGCCTTGCAACCTGTGGTTGTTGATAGCCTCATCTCCCTGATCAACGCAGAGTACCGCTCCAACGTTCGGGTGTACCACGAAGCCCGCCAGCGTCCGTAAAACCAACTCGAGGTTATTGGGCGCTTCCCTTGTGCCCCCTTCGGTATGGGCGACGGCGACAATGCCATCAATCTGCGAACAGGCTGCGAGCTGCCCTTTAAGACGCGTTTCCAGTGCCCTGACAAAGCCGCCTGCACGTGATGATGTTCCCAGCAATACGATGGTATTGCGTGTTCCTACACCTCGTTTGCCACGGTCAAAGCCACTGAAGCTCAAGGTTTGCAAAGCGCGGCCCACCTGGGCAGCCGCCAGAAAGCTGGACGTGGAGAGCTTATAAGGCTGGATGCTGTCAGAAAAGTTGGCTTGTAGTGGCAGCTTTGCCTCAGCTGTGCGCAGACGCAGAAGGTTTAAGTTGCTTTCATTGCAGATGTAGTCTCCGGCCTCAATTCTGCTCGTCGCTACACCAAAAGGCAAACCCCAGGACAGGAGCGCTTCGCCCACCGCTATTTGCCGCAGGGCAAAGCGGTGACCGAGTAGCACCGTGTGCGCCAGACGAACAGTACCAGCAGGCAGTTCCAGAGTCGTACCAGGCTCGAGCCTGCGGGTGGCAATCGCCACATTATCGCCGGGTGCAGCCAGACGTGCCACTTCACTCAAGGTCAGTACCATGAGCCTTACTGTAGCACTACTTGCACCAGAACTCGTTCAGGGTTTTAGCAGCTAACACAAAAACTGCCAGGCTGCCAGTAAAATTAATCAGTACAATGAAACTGCACGTTTGCTTGCAGCTATTTTGTGACAATCATTTTTTAAAGCCATTGAGGTGAAGTATGAACGATAGCGAAGCAGTCCAGTCCTCCGACGATATCCAAGTGGAACGGGTGGCTTTCAAGGCAGAAATCCAGCAGGTTCTCGATATCCTGATTCACTCGCTCTATACCCAGCAGGAAGTTTTCTTGCGGGAACTTATCTCTAACGCCTCGGATGCACTAAACCGCATGAAGCTCGAGCAACTCAAAAGTTCAGGTGTTGTAGACAGCGGCGCTGAGCTGGCCATCTGGATAGAGGCAGATCCCCAGGAACGCCTGCTGCGCATTCGCGACAGTGGTATCGGCATGACCCAAGCCGAGATGACCCAGTATCTGGGAACGATTGCCCACTCTGGTGCCAAGTCGTTTGTCGAGGCCATGAAAGAACTCAACAAGGGTGACAGCCGCAGCACGCAGGACGTGATCGGACAGTTCGGGGTCGGTTTTTACTCGGTTTTTATGGTGGCAGAGGAAGTCACCGTCACCAGCCGCTCCTACGAGCCAGAAGCCAGTGCCGCCTTTTGGCGCTCGAGTGGTCAGGCGTCCTATGAAGTTGGTGAAGCGGATAAGGCTGAGCGCGGAACGCTCATCGAAATCAGGCTCAAGGACGAAGCCAAAGACTACGCAGAAAGCTACCGCATCAGGCAGATCATCAAGGAACATTCCGACTTTATTGCCTTTCCCATCTATTTAAAAGAGGACGGGGAATATAAGCAGGTCAATACCCGCACCGCCCTGTGGCGCGAGCAGGCCAGCAAGGTTGAAGGTGACGCCTACAAAAACTTCTATCAGCAGCTCACCTTTGACTTTCAGGAACCCCTACACACCATCCATTTCACCGCCGACATGCCGATTCAGTTTTATGCGCTGCTCTTTATCCCAAGCCGCCGTGATTACAAGATGTTTAAGAATCAGGAGGACTATGGGCTCAGGCTCTACGCCCGCAAGGTACTGATTCAGGAGGACTTTAAGAATCTGCTGCCACCTTACCTGCGTTTTATAGAAGGGGTCGTGGACTCTGAAGATATCCCACTTAATGTTTCGCGTGAGGCTGTGCAGAATACGCCAGTTATTGCCCGCATTAAAAAGGCGCTTATTGGACGCATCAGTTCAGAACTCGAGAAACTCGCCAGCGACAATCCCGAGCACTACCTGAAAGTTTACCGCGAGTTTGGTATTTATCTTAAGGAAGGCGTTGCCAGCGACCGCAGCAACACCGAAAAGTTTGTTGATTTGCTGCGCTTCCCTTCTTCCAAAACTGAGGGTGAGGCACTGACCAGTTTACAGGACTATGTCTTACGCATGCCTGAGAGTCAAAAGGACATTTACTACGTTTTGGGTGATGACCTGGCAGTTCTCTCGCGCAGCGCCCACCTCGAGTACTTCCGCAAGCATGATCTCGAGGTGCTCTATCTGACCGACCCGATGGACAACTTTTTGCTGATGGGCTTAAGCGAGTACCAGGACAAAAAACTCAAAACTATCGATGATGCCGAGTTGGAACTACCCGAAGACAAGAGTATTGAAACCCCGCCGGACGAAGGTTTTATCAGCCTGAAAGCCTTTGTCAAGCAGGTGCTCGGTGAGCGCGTTGAGGACGTTCGTGATAGCAAGGTACTCAGTGATAGCGCTGCCAGGCTCGTCAATCCAACAGGCGACAGCAGCTTCTACCGTGCACAGCGGCTTATGGGTCAGGACGTGCAGGTACCCAAAAAAATACTCGAGCTTAACCCCAAAAACCCATTGGTGCAGCAGCTCAGTGCGCGTCTGGCAAAGCAGGCAGATGACATGATGGCTCGCGTCATGATCGAGCAACTCTATGAAAACGAGCTGCTCGCCGAAGGCTTGCACCCCAATCCGGCAGAGATGATTCCACGCATTCAGCAGTTGATGGCAGCCGCTTTGCAAGAATCATCTGCTAAAAGCTGATGGCAACTATGGATTCCGCATGATGTGATCGACACTGAGACGTTTTGCCATATTCATTTGCAGGATTTCATGATTGGTTACATAGTGGTCATGGTCAGTTTTCCTAACAAGTTGCACAGTCACTAAATCGTCAAGATCTCGCTGCAATGTGCGCTCACTCACTTTTGCATATTCTCGAGCTAGCCCCGGTGTGATGATTGCCAAGGCATCGATGCTCATAGCTTGTCCCATCGGCATGGCTAATATGAGGTCCCGCTTACGCTTAAACACGTTCTTTTTCCGGTATTTCAAATGGGCAAATACCTCATAAATGTGGCTTTTCCAGGCGGTTCTAAACTGATTCTCTTGAATCGTATCTAAAACACCTTGAAGACCGTCTCTAAAGCCCCCCAATGCATACAGAATGAAGTTCGTCAAATCCCTTGATTTCGTCGCCTTATCAAGTTGCCGATAGTATTCAGAACGTGTCTCATTGTAATGGTTGGACATGATATGTGAGGCAATATCGGGATTGCCTGCCCGCAACAACACGTAAAACTCTAGTAGTCTCCCCGTTCTGCCATTTCCGTCACCAAAGGGGTGTATCCACTCCAGATAAACGTGAGCGACAATCGCTTGAATCACGGCATCGTCAAAACTTTGATCCCCGTTCGTGTAATTAAAATCTCGAGCCAAAAAATCACAAAACGCCTCCACCAATTGGGGTACATGTTCTGGCCTGGGGCAGCGATAGCTTCCCACGATCCTTTGATCCGTCCGCAATCTACCTGGAATGGCATCAAAGTGTTCACCCAAATTTTTACCAATCATGTGATGAAATCTTTGCAGTAAGGCCGGAGATATGACCTCCGCTTTTTGTCCAGCAATGACCTCATCGAATAAATCATTCATAGAATCAAGGATATTACGCACTTCAATTTGCTGGTATCCTTTACTCGGCGGCAAGGATTGACCTTCAGCCACTTTGGCAATTTCCTCATCAGTTAGGGTGTTACCTTCAATCGCCGTTGTAGCCTGAGCTCCCTTTTTGAGTGAAACACGTTTCAAGTAGCTATGGTATCCAGGATCAATGGGGAGATTACTTATGGCACGAACGATAGACTGACATTGACCTAAAACGTACGCAATTTTGTTATCCACGGTCCACTGACGCCGGAACTGTATGTGAGGATACTCTTGTCTCAAGCGTTCAACATCCATCGTACTATATTCCCTTCGCTATGCCATGACAAATAAACAGGACTATTTGTCAAATTATATGACCTATATAATGACACAGATTGTTGTGATAGGTGGTATTCATCTGAACTCCACAATCTACCCGAAATGGCTGGTGGTATCACTCCGACTGCTGGAACATCGGAGCAATTAGCCATTGGGTGGGTGTTGGCTGAAAGGCAATA
The DNA here is from genome assembly GCA_964655595.1 of uncultured bacterium. Classification (GTDB taxonomy): domain Bacteria; phylum Deinococcota; class Deinococci; order Deinococcales; family Trueperaceae; genus CAZZPQ01. Next base: position 3,404 of record CAZZPQ010000012.1, on the reverse strand, counting down.
GGCTATCAGCTAAAGACAGGAAGATACAGGAATAAAGAAGTTAAAGGAATAAACACAATTCTCATTGCTCATTGCTGCTTGCAAACTAACCACCAATTGCTAGCTAAGGTGCAGTGACAACCGCTAAAGCAGCTTAGACTAGGGCTATGGAACTGCGTATTAATGGCAAATTGCTCGAGGTCAGTGCTGATCGGCAAGACCCGCTGCTGTGGGTGCTGCGTGATGAACTGGGCTTAACGGGTACCAAGTTTGGCTGTGGCATAGGCATCTGTGGTGCTTGTACGGTGCATCTGAATGGCGTAGCGGTACGCGCCTGCATCACGCCACTGGCAGCAGCCAGCGGCCAGGATATTCGCACTGTGGAGGGTCTTGCCCACACTGATGCAGCGGGCAACGAAGTGTTGCATCCAGTGCAACAGGCATTTATCGAGCATCAGGTACCGCAGTGCGCCTGGTGTATGAATGGGCAGATGATGACGGCAGCAGCTTTCTTGGAGCAAAATCCGAACCCCTCCCTGGAGGACATTAGCAGCGCCATGGCAGCGAATTACTGCCGCTGCGGCTGCTACACTCGCATCCGCACAGCCGTCGCCAAAGCTGCTGAGTTGCAGCAAGAGGTCAGCTGATGCCTGAAGTCGTTGACGTCAAGAAAAAACCACGCTGGCGCGTGACTCGCCGTGGCTTTCTGATTGGCGTGGGTGTGAGTGGTGCAGGTCTGGCACTGGGCTGGCGCTACGGACTGCCAGAACTCCGTTTGCGCGTTGCTCGGGCACTGGATAATGCCAGCCCGCCTGGCAGCATTAAGGCAAGTCCCGTGGCCTGGTTTGACATCAGCCCCGATAACCAGGTGACGCTCTATATGCCTAAAGTCGAAATGGGACAGGGCATTCACACAGCGCTCGGGCAGATTGCTGCTGAGGAACTCGAGCTTGACTGGCAACAGTTGCGCGTCGTGGCGTCGCACACCAACCAGGGGCTGGCAGACGCCTTTGGCACGGGTGGCAGTAATACCATCTCCTCGCTCTTCACCCCTTTAAGAGAAGCTGCCGCCACCTTGCGCAGCATGTTAACAAGCCGAGCTGCCGAACTCTGGGGCATTGAAGCGGTGTATGCCATTACTATGAACGGCGAAGTCTTTCAGCAGCAGAACCCGCAGGTGCGCCTGAGTTATGGGGAGATTGTACAGGGTGCTGGCGCTTGGGATGTTCCTAAAGAAAAGCCGGAACTTAAGCCTGTTTCCGAGTTTCGTCTGATAGGGAAGCCATTGCCCCGCGTGGACTTTCGCGAGAAGCTCACCGGCCGCGCTGTCTACGGCTATGATGCTCGAGTCCCGGGCATGCTCTACGGGGCCGTGGCACGCCCGCCCAGTCTGGGAGCGACACTCAAACGGGCTAGCGCTGGCACGGCCTTGCGTGTGTCGGGTGTCGAAAAAGTGCTTATTGAAGATGATTTTGTGGGCGTGGTAGCGCAAAGCCGCACGGCTGCCTGGCGAGCACTGGAAGCGCTTGAGCTTGACTGGCAGGAAAGCCAGGAACGCATTCAACAGGACGAACTCGAGCGCCTTACCACTGTTCAAAACGGCGCAGGCGTGGTCATTCAGCGCCACGGACGCAGCAAAGCCAATCTGACGGGCGACCTTATCACCGCAGAGTACCGCACACCCTTTGCCGCTCACGCCCATCTGGAACCCCAGGCAGCGCTGGTTGATGTGCAAGCCAACAAGGTGACGGCGCTGGTGTCGACCCAATCCCCCGATCTGGTGCGCAACGAACTTGCTAAACTGCTGGGGCGCAAGAATGCTGAAGTCGAAGTGACCGCCAGCTATCTTGGCGGTGGTTTTGGCAGACGCCTGAATGTCGAAGTGGCTGGCGAAGCCGCGCGGCTGTCGGCTGCGGTTGGCAAACCTGTGCATGTCGGCTGGACGCGACAAGAAGAGTTTCAGCAGGGTTATTTGCGCCCACCTACACACAGTGTTTTAAAAGCCAGCCTCGAGAATGGTCACATCAAGGCTATTGAACATCAGCAGGCCAGCGGCGATGTCGCCTTTCCCTTCTTCCCGGCGGTTGCTGCCTCGGTGCTGGGGGCAGACTTTGGTGCCTGGCGCGGTAGTACAATTCCCTATGAAGGCATCTCTCACCGCCTGGTGAGTGCCCAGCGGGTCAAACTGCCAGTTCGCACTGGCTGGTGGCGCGGACTGGGTCTGCTGGCCAATGTCTTTGCCACTGAAAGCTTTATGGATGAACTGGCTCACGCTGCTGGGGCGGACCCGCTCGAGTTTCGCCTGCTCCACCTGGATGACAGCCCCAATGGCCGCCGCTTCAAAACCGCCTTGCAGAGCGCCGCTGAGGCCGCAGGTTGGGGTACTGCGCCCGCAGGTCGCGCTCTAGGCATCGCCTGCTCGACCGATGTAAATACCATCTGCGCCCAGGTGGCAGAAGTGTCTGTGGAAAATCGGCAGATTCGGGTACACAAGATTACCGCAGCGATTGATCCGGGCTTAATCATCAATCCTGATGGTGTCAAGGCGCAGACTGAAGGCTCGATCATCATGGGCTTGAGTAGTACCTTCCTTGAAAAAGCCACTTTTAAGGATGGGCGCGTCGCTGCTGACAATTTTGACCGCTATCCAATATTAGCCATGCAGGCTGCCCCAGACATTCAGGTTATTCCCATAGAAAGTGGCTCGGAACCCTTTGGTATGGGTGAGCCACCTATGGGCCCAGTGGCTGCCGCAGTTGCCAATGCGGTTTACCAACTCACGGGACAACGTCTGAGAACGCTACCTCTCGAGCTTGCTTGAGACTGGTTTTTCTGAGAAGGGCCTAGGACTTGCTTCACTGCCAGATACTAAATATTGTACCTTCAGCTAATAACGCTTGTTATCCACAGTTATCCACAGGTTAAGGCTTGCCTGTGGATAAGTCTATTTCTCCCCTCTGGCACGAAAAAACAAGAGCCCGAGAATGCCAAAATTGCCAGAAATGCTGTGTGGGACAGGATAAATCGAAAAATGAAGAATTTCACAGCCCCTACCAAAAATATCATGCTTTTGTCAAGAGGTAAAAGTTATCCACAAGCCTTAGGGATTATCCACAAAGACAAGAAACCTGTCTAAAACGGTGTAATACGGAGCCCGATAAATTGATTGCAGATTTGAAAAGCAGTTCCTCGGTTCCCATTCGCTCTGCTCGGGATAAATTATTAGGTTTATCCCAACGGTTTATCCGGAACCGGTATAATACCATATAGCAGTTCCACGATAAATTTCTACAATGATAAGTCCGGAAAAGCCCATTCTGAAGGGGTTTATAGGCATATGATTATGTAGGCGTTGGTCCAGGAAATGCTACATAATAACAATGCACCGGCTATTGACCGGTGCATTACAGGTAAACAGGGGACGT